>NZ_JBFUIH010000008.1:0-179062 GCF_056401975.1 Pseudomonas sp. P4_C8
CGCTCCAGCCCCTGCTAGAAAACATTGACCCCAGGTCAGACCGTCGCGGATTGATGCCTGCGCTCCTACCGGCCTTCGAGGCCTGAATGTAATCGGCATACCGTGAGCTCAACCAATGTTGGCCAGAAGCCAAAGATGGCTTCCTCGAATAGGCCTTATACATAGATGCAACCGGGTAGCAGTGTTTGAAAAGCAGGTAGACAGTGGGGGCGAGTCCATACATAGGAGCGAGCTTGCTCGCGAAGGCGGTGTGTCTGCCAGCAATGATGTCAACTGACCCACCGCTTTCGCGAGCAAGCTCGCTCCTACAAGGGGTTATGCGTGTTCTTTGGTGTCGGGTTTGGCCAGCAAGGTGTAAATGCACGGCAACACGAACAAGGTAAACAACGTCCCGATCGACATCCCCGTAGCGATCACCGTACCGATATCAAACCGGCTCACCGCACCCGCGCCCGTCGCAATGATCAAGGGCACCATGCCGAACACCATCGCTGCCGTGGTCATCAAGACAGGGCGAAGCCGAATGGCCGCCGCTTCCTCCACGGCTTCGCGAGCCGTCAGGCCTTTTTCCTTGCGGAGCACGTTGGCAAACTCGACGATCAGAATCCCGTGCTTGCTGATCAGCCCGATCAGCGTCACCAGCCCGACCTGGGTGTAGATATTCATACTCGACCAGCCGAGGAACAACGGGATCAACGCACCGCAAATCGACAGCGGTACGGTCACCAGAATCACCAGCGGGTCGCGAAAGCTTTCAAATTGCGCGGCCAGTACCAGGAAGATGATCGCCAGTGCCAGGGCAAAGGTTACCCACAGCGCGCTGCCTTCCTGAACGTATTGCCGCGACGAGCCGGCATAGTCGATGGCGAAGCCCTCCGGGGCTTCTTCCCGGGCGATCTGCCGCACGACATCGATGGCTTCCCCCATGCTGACCAGCGGCACCCCGGCAAGGATGGCCGAGTTGAGTTGCTGGAACTGGTTCAACTGCCGCGGCCGCGCACGGTCGGTCACGGTGATCAGGGTCGACAGGGCCAACAGTTCACCCTTGGTGTTCTTCACGTAGTAATTGTTGAGCCAGTCCGGGTTATCCCGGAACGGGCGTTCAACCTGCGCAATGACCTTGTAACTGCGACCCTCAATGGTGAACCGGTTGATTTCCGCCTCACCCAGCAATGTCGCCAGTGTTCCCCCCAGGTCTTGCATGGACACGCCCATCTGCGCGGCTTTGGCGCGGTCGATATCGACCACCACTTCAGGCTTGTCGAAGGCCAGGTCGACGTGAACGAAGGCGAACTTGCCGGACTCCATTGCGCGCTTTTTCACCCGGTCCATCACTTGCAGCAGCAACTCGTAATCCTTGGCCGTATTGATGACGAACTGAAACGGCAGCCCTTGGCCGGTGCCGGGCAGGGAGGGCAGGTTGAAACCGAAAATCTGCAAGCCCGGGATGCTTTCCAGTTTCGCCTGGACGTCGGGGCGTATCTGCATTTGAGTGCGATCGCGCTGGTTCCACGGCTTGAGCAAGAAGCCGCCGATCCCCGATTGCACGCCGTCGAAACCGTTGATCTGGAACGAAGAGTAGTACTCGGGAAACGCCTTGAAGATCGTGACGAACTCGTCGGTGTAGGTGTTCAGGTAATCGAGGTTGGTCGGTTGCGGTGCGTTGGCTATCATGAAAATGATGCCCTGATCTTCATCCGGCGCCAGTTCCGATTTGGTGAACTTGAGCAGCACCGGAATCAGGCACAGCACAATGACCGCGAACACCAGCACCACCGGCCGGGTGTTAAGGGTGCCGTGAAGCATGTGTTGATAACGGCGCTTCAGGCCCTCGAAAATCAGATCCAGGCGATGAGCCAGGCCGCTGGGGTTTTCATCGTGACGCAGCAGCAACGCACACATCATCGGTGACAAGGTCAGAGCAATGATCCCGGAGATCACCACCGCCCCGGCCAGCGTCAGGGCAAACTCCTTGAATAACGCCCCCGTCAGACCCGTAAGGAAGCCTATCGGCGCGTAGACCGCCGCCAGGGTGATGGTCATGGACACCACCGGCATGGCGATTTCCCGGGCGCCTTCGATGGCCGCATCAACCGGTGTCTTGCCTTCTTCGATGTGCCGGTGAATGTTTTCCACCACCACGATGGCGTCGTCCACTACCAGGCCGATGGCCAACACCATCGCCAGTAGCGTCAGCAGGTTGATCGAGTACCCCATCATCTGCATGAAGAACATCACGCCGATCATCGACAACGGGATCGTGACCACCGGGATCAGCACCGAGCGAAAGGCGCCGAGGAACAGGAACACCACCACAATCACGATCAGCACAGCCTCGAACAGGGTTTTCACCACTTCGTCGATCGAGGCCTGGATGAACAGCGTGGCGTCGTAGGCAATTTCACCTTTGAGGTTGGGCGGCAACTGGGCGTCCAGCTCCGGCATGATCTTGCGCACTTCCTTGATCACGTCCAGCGGGTTGGCGCCGGGCGTGGCCTTGATGCCGATGTACACCGAGGGCGTGCCGCCGAAGGAGCTGATGGTGTCGTAGTTTTCCGCGCCCATTTCAACCCGCGCCACATCACGCAACAGCACCCGACTGTCGCCATCGATCTTCAGTGGAATCGCCGCAAAGGCCTCGGCGGATTTGAGCTCGGTGTTGGCGTTGATGCTGGTCACCACGTATTCGCCTTTCACCTCGCCGGCGGCGGAAAGGAAGTTGTATTGACGAACCGCGTTGGTCACGTCGCTGGCGCTCAAGCCGAAACCGGCGAGCTTCACCGGGTCCAGCCACAGGCGCATGGCAAACACCTGATTGCCGAGAATCTCGGCTTCGGCCATGCCCGGCAAGGTCGCCAGTTTTGGCTGAATGACCCGCGACAGGTAATCGGTGATCTGTGGGTTGCTCAACTCCTTGCTGAAGTAACTGATGTACATCAGCGCCGAAGCGTCTGCCGATTCCTTGCTCAGTACCGGGTCTTCGGCGTCTTGGGGCAGTTGGTTCTTCACCTCGTTGGCTTTGGCCAGCAGTTCGGTGAACAAACGGTCAGTGTTGGCGCCAATACGCGCGTAGATCGAGATCACCGAAAAGTTCTGGCGACTGACCGAGGTCATGTAGTCGATACCCTCGGCGCTGGCCAGACTCTGTTGCATTGGTTGGGTGATGTAACCCTGAATGGTTTCGGCGTTGGCCCCGGGGTACGCGGTCGTCACCGTGATCAGGGCGTTTTCCATGACCGGGTACTGGCGCAGCGGCAGTTTGCCCCAGGCCTGAAAGCCCAGCAGCACTATCAACAGGCTGACCACGGTCGCGAGGACCGGGCGGCGGATAAACGGGTCGGTAAAAGCCATGGGGATTCCTTGATCAGTCCGCGCGCGGCTGACTGTTCTTCTCGGCTAGGGTCTTGTCGTCGCTGATAGTGATACGCGCACCGTTGTCCAGTTTGATCTGGCCGGCTGTGACCACTTTTTCGCCGTCCTGCACACCTTTGGTAATGATCACCATGCCCTCACGACGCTCACCGGTTTCAATGAAACGCCGTTCGGCGACCAGGATCGGCTCGCCCTTGTCGTTCTTTTCGACGCTACCGTCTTCGGCTTTTTTCTGCGCGACCACGTAAAGCGAATTGCCGTAGAGGGTGTAGGTAATCGTGCTTTCCGGCACGACGACGCGCGGCTGCGGGTTGGGCAACATCACTTGCAGGCTGGCGAACATGCCGGGCAACAGTTTGCCGTCGGGGTTGGCCAGGGTGGCGCGGACCTGCATGTTGCGCGTACTGCTCTCGAGTTTCGGGTTGATTGCGCTGATGGTGCCGGGGAAGGTTTGGGACGGATAGGCAGCGGCAATGATTTCAACCGGCTGGCCAATCGCGATTTTCGGCACCGACTGTTCAGGTACGAAAAAGTCGACATACAGGCTACTGATGTCTTGCAGGGTGGCGATCATGGTGCCGCTGGCCACATAGTCGCCGACGTCGACCTGGCGAATGCCGATGGTCCCGCTGAACGGCGCCAGGATGCTTTTCTTGCCAAGCGCAGCCCTGAGCTGATTGACCGAAGCCTTGGATCTTTTCAGTACGGCCGAGAGTCGGTCGAACTCGCCTTTGGAAATGGCTTGGCTGCCCACCAGTTGGCTGCCACGGGTGTAATCCAGCTGGGCCAGTCCGAGGTCAGCCAGAGCGGTTTCCAGCAAGGCGCTTTCCACGGCGCTGTCGAGTTTGACCACAGGCTGTCCGGCCTTGACCGTCTGCCCTGACTGGAACTGCACATCCGTAACGGTGCCGTCGGTCTCCAGGCTCAGATCCACTCCTTGCAATGCCTTGAGCGTGCCGACGGTAGGCAGGCGGGTTTGCCACGGACGTTCGGTAGCTGTGGCCACCGCGACACTGATCGGTGGTCTTGGCGCAGAGTGGCCTTGAATCATCGTGTAGATGGAGAAGGCTTTATAACCGGCCAGGACCAGCACGATCAGCAGAACAACACCCAACATGATCAGCATGCGGCGACGCAGCATATGTCCAGTTCCTTGGAGAAATCAGGTGAGACAGAGAGGCACATTACCCCGAGTGCGCGGGTGATTCCAACTGGCACATTTCACATGGCGCGCAAAACCCGTAGGAGCTGAGCTTGCTCGCGAAGACGGTGTGTCAGCCGACGGATATACCGACTGATACACCGCTATCGTCGGAACGCCGCCCGGAGCAAGCTCGACTCCTACAAGGTAGGGTGAGGTTAGATGAGATGCAGGTGGTTGTCCCAAAGCCCCGCCGGCAGCTCAAGGGGGGTTGCAACAAGGTTGGTCTGGCGGCAATCGTAGTAGCGGCAGCGGCCCTGTCCCGAGGTCACGACAAAACCATCGGCCACGGCGCCGACCCCGGCGCAATCGGGAAGCGGCGCATCCAGGCGCACTTCGCCGCTGTCCAGGTCCCAGATGAAAAAGCGGTTACCCCGGGGCGCGGTCAACGCCACCAGGCGCAGATCGCTGTGCACTGCAACACTGGCGGTGTAATGCCCCATCGCCTGCAACTGATGCTCGGGCACCGGAAAGGCCACGAACGGCTGGCCGGGACGCTTGATTGCCAGCAGTTCTGATGACTCGTGGGACGGCCCCATGAATTGCTGACCGGCAACGATGGTGCCGTCGCTGGCGATCCCCAGATGCCGCACGCTGTTCATCTGCTGGGCGAGTGTTTCCTTGCTCAGCAACGTGCCGTCGCGCTGCATCAGCACCAGGCTTGGCTCCATGGCGTTGAGGTTCATGTCGACCCGGCTTTCGGCCTCAGTGCGAATGCCGCCGTTGGCCACGACCAGGGTTTCACCATCGGGCATCCACGACACCTGATGCGGGCCGAGGCCATGGGTGGAAATCTCGCCGCTGTGTACCAGTCGCTCACCCTCGAACTTATACACACCCAGCAGGCCGCGACCCGGATCGGACGTGTCATTCTCGGTGGCGTACAACCAGTCGCCGCTTTTGTGAATCACAGCGTGACCGTAGAAATGCCGGTTCGGCTGCGAGGTCACGGTTTGCAGCAACGTGCCATCACGCAGGTCGATCAAGTAACTTTCGGTACCCGGACGACGGGCTACGAACAACGCAATCGACAGCGTCGGGTGGTTGATGATGTCGTGGCAGCGCTGACCGACCTGGGTGGCGAACACCCGGGTGCCGTCCAGCCGATAGCCGGCGGCGTAATGCTTGCCGTCGGTATCGTCCCGCGCCGACAGCAGCAACGGGCTTTTGTCCTTTTGCTTGAACAGCGTCCAGCCGCCCAGTGTCACTGCTCCCAGCAGCAAGCTACCTAAAGTCAGAGCCTGACGTCGCAGCATGGCACTCGTCCTCATCAGTCACCGTCGTTGGCGTTGAAGCCCAGTTGAATGCCCAGCGCCTTGGCCAGTTCGCCTTCGTGCAAGCGGTGAACAGCGTTGAGGCTGTCGTAGAGATCGTTCAGTTGCTGGCGACCGGCATCGTCGTTGAGCATTTCGGTGAGCGAACGCTGATTGCTGGCGAACAGTTTCAGCGACGCGGCATAAGCGGTATCGATCTTGTCGGCTAACGGTTTCTGCTCGCTCGGCAACAGACCGCGCAGGCCTTTGTTGTCGACGCCTTCCCACACGGTTTTGGCGGCGGCGAGGCTGGCTTCCAGGCCGGTCAGGGACGACTGGCTGCGCCATGCATCGGCCTGGAACGGTTGCGGCACACCCTTTGTCTGACGGCCCATCGGCGTGCCGAGTTTTTTCTTCAGGCTGTCGAGGGCGGTGACCTGCACGCGCAGCAGATCGGCGATGGCTTCGTGGGAGTCGGCGTAGCGCTGGTTCGGGAACTTGCTCATTTGCGCGAGCATGCCGTCGGTGTTGTTCCAGCTCTGCAGAATCTCTTCGGCCAGTTGTTTCTGACGCTCGCCAATCGCCTTCAGCAGTGGGCAGTATTTGGCTTTTTGTGCGTCATTGGCCACGTCCGGCTTGCTGTCGAACAGGATGTATTCATAGGCCGAGAGGCCCTGAACCACAACGCTGGACTTGGCCAGGGCGGTGGCATCGATCTGCGGCTGCGCAGTCACCAGTTGCTCGACCTGACGGCCGACCAGGTTTTTCTTGTCCGGCCAGAACTGCACCTGCCACGAACGGTTGCCCTCGGCCAGCGGCCCGATCAGCAGTGGTTGCAGCTCGGCCCAGGCTTTCTGCGCGTGCAGGAAGTCGGCGCGGGCGGTGTCGAGGTTTTCCTTGCCTTCGCAGTAGGCGAGGGCGCTGACAGCCAATTGGCGGTCGGCTTCAACCCAGCGGGTGTAGGTCGGCAAGATCACCGATTTGGCGATGGCGGCCGACGTCACGGCTTGCGGGTCCTGCGGTGAACAGGCGCCCAGTGCGAGTGCTGCAAGGCTGGTGAACAACAATTTGGGACGGAACATGTCGGGCTCCCGATTCTTTATAAGTGTTTAAAGTGAGTTCAAAAACGCCAGCAACGCAGCGCGCTGCTCGGCATTGAAAGACAAAACCTGTTGCTGCGCAGCCTGAGCTTCGCCGCCATGCCAGAGCACGGCTTCGAGCAGATTGCGCGCGCGGCCATCATGCAAAAACTGGGTGTGGCCACTGACCGCTTGCGTCAGGCCGATGCCCCACAACGGCGGGGTGCGCCAGTCGCGGCCACTGGCCTGGAATTCCGTGCGGTTGTCGGCCAAGCCGTCGCCCATGTCATGCAGCAGCAGATCGCTGTACGGGCGAATCACTTGATTGGCCAGTTCAGGTTCGGCGGCGTTGGCGGCGGTGGTGTATTTCGGCGTGTGGCAGGACTGACATCCCGCCTGGAAAAACAGAGTCTTGCCGGCCAGCACTTGCGGCGTACTGACATCGCGGCGGGCCGGTACGGCAAGGTTACGGCTGTAGAACAACACCAGACGCAGGATGTTGTCGCTGACTTCTGGTTCACCGTCGGGGCCGGTGCCATTCGGCGCCTGTTTGCAGGCAGTTTGCGCGTCTGTGCAATCGTCGACGGGCTTCAGGCTGGTGGTCAGGCCCATGTCGCCGGAAAACGCATGTACATTCTGTTGATTGAGGTTCGGTTGCCCGGCTTTCCAGCCAAATCGTCCGAGGACGGTCTTCTGCTGCACGTCATCCCAGACCCGGTTCGGGCGTCCGGCGATGCCGTTTTTATCCTTCGCCTGCGCCTCGGCATTAGCCAGGATCGCCTCGTCAGGTATGGCTTCGAGTAAACCCAGGCCAATCATTGGCGGGGCGACGCGCGCCGAAAAACGGGTATCGGGGTGCATCGGGCCGTAGCCCAGTTGGGTGATGTTCAGGCTCGGCTTGCGCAGTTCGACTTCAGTACCGTCCTTGAATCGCACTGGAACGGGCGTGTAATCGACGCGCACTTTGCCTTCCGGGGTTACGCCGGGTACGGCCATGTCCTGGAATTGGCCGCCGTAGACAGGCTCAGGCACCACGCCGAGCTGCTCGATGACGTTGGCATAGGCCGGTGCATCGGGGATCGACAGGCGCACCAGCATCGACACGGCATTCGCTGCGTCAGGTGTCGGCGGATGGCCACGACCGTCCTTGATGTGGCAGCCCTGACAGGCGTTGGTGTTGAACAGCGGGCCGAGGCCGTCGCGGGCGGTGGTGGTCGACGGGGCGATCACCCAGGGGTTGCGGAAGAAACTGTTGCCGACGCTGAAGTCCACGCGCCGTGACGGCGGCAGGTTGGCGGAGGGCAGGGAAAACGAGTTCTGATCAGTCTTGCGCACAGTCGCGCTGCCACCGGACCGGGCTTCACCGGGTTCGGCCTTGGTAAAACGCGGGGAGTCATCGCATGCACTCAGGCACAGGGCCAGCAACAGTGCGGACAAGCGAAGAGGCAGCGGGGGCATCAGACATCCTGCAAGACGAGCAAAACAAGGGCGCAAAGTCTAACAGGGCAGGGGAGTTTGAATAAGAGGAATTATCGTTTACTTGATGTGACGCAAGGATTATTTGGTAAACACCATCCCCTGTAGGAGTGAGCCTGCTCGCGATGGCGGTGTGTCAGTCGGGGAAGCGATCGCGTCACGGACGATCTGGTTGCCAGCGGTGTTGCCGGCAGCGATCAGCTGGTCGTAGTGCTCACCCTTGTTGGCGTGATCGACGATGACCTGCATCTTGGCTTCGGTTGCAGCCAGGTCGGCTTTCAGCGCGGTGTCGGCAGCCGGGTCGGCCTTGGCCACCAGGGACGACAGGCTGGCACCGGTCATTTTGGTGCCGTCGACGCGGGTGTACTCACCCAGGTACACGTTACGAATGCCTTTGGCATCGTAGAACTGCGAGTTATGGGTGTTGTCGCTGAAGCAGTCGTGTTCGTCTTCCGGGGAATTGGCTTCCAGGGAAACCTTCATGCGCTCGCCCGCCAGTTCGCCCAGGGACAGGCTGCCCATGCCGAACAGCATTTTGCGCAGGCCCGAATCAACCGGTTCGGCTTCCAGGGTGGCGCGGTAGTTGTCGGCCACGTTTGGCTTCCAGTTACCGACCATTTCTTCCAGGTCGTTGACCAGCAGTTGGGTCACGGCCTTCAGGTAAGCGCGGCGACGATCGTTGTGACCGCCGGTTGCGCCTTTGCCTTCCAGGTAGTCGGAGGCTGGACGGTTGCCGGCGCCAGGGCCGGTGCCGTTCAGGTCCTGGCCCCACAGCAGGAATTCGATGGCGTGGTAGCCGGTGGCGACGTTGGCCTCGGAACCGCCCAGCTCGTTCAGGCTGGCGAGTTTTGCCGGGGTGATGTCTTTCACGTCGATCTTGTCTTCGCCTACCTGAACCTGGGTGTTGGCGATGATGTTGGCGGTGGCGCCCGGGTTACCCAGTGCGTGTTCGTAGGATTTGTCGACGTAGTCGATCAGGCCTTCGTCCAGTGGCCAGGCGTTAACCTGACCTTCCCAATCGTCGATGATGGTGTTGCCGAAGCGGAACACTTCGCTCTGCAGGTAAGGAACGCGGGCAGCAATCCAGGCAGACTTGGCGGCTTTCAGGGTGTCGGCGTTCGGCTTGGCGAGGAAGGCGTCGACGGCGGTTTGCAGGGTCTTCGCGGTGGATTCGGCATCGCTGTAAACGGCGAAGACGATGTTGTCGTAATTCTCGACAACAGCTTTGGCGGCGGCTTCATCGACTTTACTGACAGCGGCAGGGGCGACAGCAGGTGCTGGTGCAGCAGCGGCAGTGCTGGCGGCCGGAGCAGGTGCTGGCGCGGCGGCGGTCTTGTCTTTGCCTTCGCCGCAACCGGCGAGGGAAATAGCGATGGCCAACAGACTGGCGGTAGCCAGAGGCATACGAATCATGGCGAACATCCTGCTTCAAGAGGGGTGGACTGGCGCTTCACGCGCGCAAAACTGCGACATAATGCAAATCTTTCGCATTATGTGTAAAGAGTGCAGGTGGAAATATTTCTTATTCACGCGGACGTTGTGTCGTGAATCAAAAGATCGCAGCCTCGTTTCACTCGACAGCTGCTACAGACACACGCGGTCCTGTAGCAGCTGTCGAGTGAAACGAGGCTGCGATGTCCGGAGACCTACAAAATAGCCGCGTTATTGCGCTGGGCCTGTTTCAGGTAGGCACTCAATTCCCGTGCCGGCAACGGTTTGCTATAGAGGTAGCCCTGACCTTCGTGGCAGCCTTCGGAGATGATGTAGGCCTCTTGCTCGGCGGTCTCCACGCCTTCGGCAATCACTTGCATGCCCAGGCTCTTGCCCAGTTGGATGATCGCTCGAACGATGGTTGCGTCGTCGTCGTCATCGAGCAGGTCTTGTACGAAGCTCTTGTCGATCTTGATCTTGTCCAGCGGCAGGCTTTTCAGATAGCTCAGTGACGAATAGCCGGTGCCGAAGTCATCGATGGCGATCAACGCGCCGGAGCGACGCAGGCTCAGCAGGTGCTGGGCGGCTGTGCTGATGTCTTCCATCAGGCCGGTTTCGGTCACTTCCAGTTCCAGGCTGCGCGGTGGCAAGCGGTACATTTGCAGCAGGTTATTCACCACTCGCGGCAGCTCGGCATGGTGCAGCTGTACGGTGGACAGGTTCACCGCCATGCGCAGGTCGGGGAAGCCCTGATCGTGCCAGTCGCGCAATTGCTTGCAGGCCTGATCCAGCACCCATTCGCCGATGGCAATGATGGTGCCGTTCTGCTCGGCCAGCGGAATGAACAGATCGGGAGGCACCATGCCATGTTCGGGATGCTGCCAGCGAATCAACGCTTCGACGCCCACCACCCGGTGATCGCGGTAGCTGATTTGGGGTTGGTAAACGAGGTAGAACTGATCGCGGGCCAGCGCATCGCGCAGGTCCTTCTCCAGTTCGCGACGACGGCGCATCTCGGTGTCGACGCTGGCGATGTAGAACTGATAACGGTTGCGCGAGCGGGTTTTGGCCAAGGTCATGGTCTGCTCGGCTTTTTGCAGCAGCTTTTCGGTGCTGTCACCGTCCTCGGGGAACAAGGTGATGCCGATGGTCGCACGCAGTCGGATTTCCTGATGATCGAGGGCAAACACCGCTTCCAGATCATCGAGAATGCTTTGCGCCAGTTCGGCCGCTTCGTAAGGTTGTTCGATATCGGCCTGGACCAGGGCGAACTGGTCACCACCCAGACGGGCGAGGGCGCCGAGGCGGCCACTGTGAGCCCGCAAGCGATCGGCCAAGGCCAGCAGAAGTTGGTCGCCGGCCTGGTAGCTGAATTGTTCGTTGATGCCTTTGAAGTCGTCCAGACCGACCACCAATACCGCGACCCTCCGTTGCAATTTGCCAGCATCGATCAGGATCTTGTCCAGTTGTTGCTGCAATTGCTGGCGGTTCGGCAAGCCGGTAAGGAAGTCGTACTGGGCCATGCGCAACAGGCTGTTTTCCGCTTCGTGGCGCAGGTGGGTGTTGCGTTCGATGGATTCGAGCAACTGGTTGGCGGTGTTGATCCAGATCCCCAGTTCGTTCTTTTCGTGACCCTTGAGCTGCGGAATTTTGTGTTCGCTGGGGCGATCAGGATTGATTTCGGTCAGGTGCTGGATAATCCGCGACAACGGTTTGGTCAGCAGCCAGTGATACACCAGGTACAGCACCAGGCTCATGGCCATGGCGCGTAATACGCCGGAGATGAAGATGATGACCGAGCTGACGATGAACCCTTGCCCGTAGGTGGCGGTGTCGAGGGTGATGCTCAGGTCGCCGTAATATTCACTGTAAGGGCCGCGACCGACCAGTTGGGTGGTGAAGGTGCGTTCCTTGCCAAGGATCAGGTCGGTCAGCCAGCGGCTGTCTGAATGCTGCAATTCGCGGGTTTTTTGCGCGAGCATGGCTTCGTTGGGATGGCCGATGGAGGCTTGGCGCACGGCGTCGTCCTGGAACAGGCCTTCGATCACTTGCATGCCCATTTCCCGGTCGAGGCTATAGACGGCCTGGGTCGAGGGGTCGCGGAACATGTCGAGGATACGTTCGGCATCGTTGGCTACGGCCTGGCGCGTCTTATAGGCGTCGAAAACGATTTGCGCACAGCTCAAGACCACGCCGACGATCAATGCCGACAGGAGGACGACCCGGAGCAACTTCACCGACAAGCTGTTCTTGAGTTCCAGCTTCAAAGGGTTATTCCTTGTTCCGTGCGGGTAGCATCAAGTTGCCATGAGTATTGGCAATCCCGTGATGGCAGTCAAAGGGACAATCCATTACAGGGGGTTTTGCCTGTGGGCTTGGCCGATATGCTGTTGTCTGGGGTATTTGTCCTATTAGTACTGTGTCGGTAGTTGGGTCCTTCACTTGAGGGGATTGGGATAATTTTTCCTTCTCGGTTGATGGTAGTCGGCTATGGCGGTGCGGCAAGGGGGTTAAGGCTGGTTTCATCGTCGGAAATTGCCCCGTTTTTTACTGATGTACGCGTTCTAACTGTAGGAGCTGGCTTGCCAGCGAAGGCGGCCTGAAAGCCGACCATGATTTTGAATGGTGTACATATCCATTCCTGCGGTAACGGCCGCTAATGGTTTCGCTCTTACAGCGAGTCCCTTTTGTCAAACGCCACAAAAGGAACCAAAAAGGCTCGCCCCGAGCGTCCGGCCCCTCGCCTGGGCTCGGCGTTCCTTCGCTCCGGTATCCATCCGGGGACACTGCCCTCCGGTCGGCTTCGCTTCGACCTACATGCAGCGTGTTCGACTGCGTCGAACGGCGCTGCGCGCCACTCCCCGGATGCACACCTCCACTCAGCCTCCCGAAGGGGCGGGCAGATCAAGATCAAAAGCTGAAGGCGAGCTAACGCTCGGCCTGATGAGTGGTGAGGAGCAAGGGCTGTACGCCGATCTATTGTGGGAACTGCCTTGCCTGGAAGGCGGCCTGACAGCCGACCAATCTCCAGCAGATGTACACCATCCCCCTGTAGGAGCTGGCTTGCCAGCGAAGGCGGCCTGACAGCCGACCAACCTCATTCTGCCGCCCCCCGACTGATCGTTCCCATGCTCCTCCGTAGGAATGCCGCCAGGGACGCTCCGCGTTCCATTTTTGAGTGTTGAAAGATGTGTAAGAAACACAGAGCTTTCCCACGCATTTTTCAGGTTGCCGGGTAGGAAGCAGTGTCTCTAACCTCTGGCTGTCGCTGAAACCTCAGCGACCGGGTGTGAGAGCCCGGCAACTTATGGTCATCCAGTGTCTGTACACGCATAATCGCCGCCAGCTTACTTGCTGCCGGTAAATGCGTTATGGCGGCTGTGTGCGGGCGGACTTCGGTCCGGCCGGGTGTCCATAACCGGTCTTCTCACCTCGCACATAGCTGCCACCTCTTCGCCGTGTGAGAAGCGGCAAGTGGAGGCTCCAACGCTGGAGAAATTTTCAATGGACAAATTGATTCCCGATCCACCCTTCAACACCACAACCCCTGACGCCGAAGACACCCGGTCCGAAGCGCTCCTGCGAGACCGCGAAGCCATAAAACGCGCCCTCGACTACTACCTCGATCCCCCGTCGCAATACACCGAAAAACCCCGCCGCCCCAGCACGATGTACATGATCGCTCCCAACATGGACACCGAAAGTCTCCTGGCCCAAGCCTGCGAGTCATTGGCCTCCGCCAGTGTCATGACCAGCGATTTCGCCGCAAACCTGATCGGCCCGCAGCGTAATACGGTGTTGGCGATTCAGCAGATCATCATGCTGGCTGAGTTGGCGGTGAATCGAGCCTTGGATAACGTCGATCCGCAGGGCTGATCCAAGACCGCGTTATCGTTCATCGTCGGAACGCCGCCCGGAGCCGGCTCACTCCCACAGGATGCAATGTCGTTCACGAATTCGATATACGACACAAATCAACTGTAGGAGCGAGCCTGCTCGCGAAGGCGGCGGGGCAGTCGACTCAATTTTAGAAGTCGCACAGTAATCTCGAACATTTCCCAAACCCATAAAAAAACCCGGCATAAAAGCCGGGTTTTTTGACTGGCGTCGAGCTTAAGCGGTGAAGGTTTTGCCTTCGAACTGCTCAGCCACGAATTTCCAGTTGACCAGGTTCCAGAACGCTTCGACGTATTTCGGACGAAGGTTGCGGTAGTCGATGTAGTAGGCGTGTTCCCAGACGTCGCAGGTCAGCAGCGGGGTGTCGCCGTTGGTCAGCGGGTTGCCGGCGCCGATGGTGCTGGCCAGGGCCAGGGAACCGTCAGCCTTTTTCACCAGCCAGCCCCAACCGGAACCGAAGGTACCGATGGATGTCTTGCTGAATTCTTCCTTGAACTTGTCGAACGAACCGAACGCAGCGTTGATGGCATCAGCCAGCGCGCCGGTTGGTTGACCGCCGGCGTTTGGCGCCAGGCAGTTCCAGTAGAAGGTGTGGTTCCAGACCTGAGCGGCGTTGTTGAAGATACCGCCGGAGGAAGATTTAACGATTTCTTCCAGAGTCTTGCCTTCGAACTCGGTGCCTGGCACCAGGTTGTTCAGGTTCACGACGTAGGTGTTGTGGTGCTTGTCGTGGTGGTATTCCAGAGTTTCCTTGGAAATGTGCGGCTGCAGGGCGTCGTGTGCGTAAGGCAGCGGCGGCAATTCGAAAGCCATGATGATTCTCCTAATCAGGTCAGTTGCGGTGAGCGCAAGGCCGATCACGGGCGGCCAGACAAGCGCCGGGGAGTTTGTACTCTTTGCGGCGCAGGGAATCGGATCATAGCACCGGGGTTGCCGCATAACCACGCAACAACTGTGTGGAATAGAGGTTCAAGGGGATGCCCTCACTAAATGGCGCGACCGTCATTTAGTGAGGGCATCCCCTTAGCCTTTTGGAATAATCAGGGGGCAACGATTAATTGAAAGGCCACTGCAAACATCATCACCGCGACCAGCAGATCGAGAATCCGCCAGGTGCTCGGCCGCGCGAGCCAGGGTGCCAGCCACGCCGCGCCCAACGCCAAGGTGAAGAACCACAGCAACGACGCACTCGCCGCGCCCACGACATAAGCACCAGGTTCGGTTTGTTGCGCACCGAGGGAGCCGATCAGCAAAACCGTGTCCAGATAAACGTGCGGGTTAAGCAGTGTCACCGCCAACGCACTGAGCATGACGGCGCGCAGTGAGCGAACGGTTTGGTTTTCTCCCTGTTGCAGGCTCTGTTTCGAGCAGGCGCGGCGCAATGCCTGGCTGCCATACCAAATCAGAAACACCGCGCCGCCCCAGCGGGCAACCGCCAGCAATGTCGGGTTTTGCGCGAGCACGGTCGCCAGACCGAACACGCCCGCGGCGACCAACAGTGCATCGCACGTCACGCACAATGCCGCCACCGGCAGGTGATGTTCACGCCGAAGACTTTGCGCCAGCACAAACGCATTCTGCGTGCCGATCGCCATGATCAGCCCGGCGGCCACTAGCAGGCCGTTCACATAGCTTTGCCACATAAGGTTTACTCCGCGTTGGCTGCAAGGTCGCGCAGCACTTGCACTGCACGTTCGGCGTCGGCCTGACCGACAAACAGGTGATCGTGGTAGTAACCGGCGATCACATTGCAGCTGATGCCGGCCTTGCCTAACGCGGTGGCGAAGGCGGCGGTCAGACCGACGGCTTCCAGCGCCGAGTGAACATTCAAGGTGATCCAGGCCGCGACGTAGTCGAAGCTGAAACCGGCTTGTTCGGCGTGGGTACGTTCCAGAATGACGGTCAGACCTTCCTGCTCGCGAAAGCTGCCGACGATCTCGAGGCCCGCCGGCAGCTTGCCGTCGCGCAGGGTGCAGAACACGTATTCGCCGGCGTTGAGTTGCGGGCTCATGCAGCGCAGCAGGGTTGCCAATGATGTTTCGCCAGCCATGTCGGTGTTCCTTGTTCAAGAGATCTTGATGGGCATTCTCTGCTGCTAACCTGTATAAGAAAAACCAATCATGCTGATCGCTCATTAGGAAAACTGATGTTCGACTATAAATTACTCTCTGCCCTGGCCGCCGTGGTCGAGCAGGCCGGTTTCGAACGGGCCGCGCAGGTGCTCGGCTTGTCGCAATCGGCGATCTCCCAGCGGATTAAGCTGCTGGAGGCGCGGGTCGGCCAACCAGTATTGGTTCGGGTCACACCGCCCACCCCGACGGAAATCGGTCGGCGCCTGCTTAACCATGTGCAGCAGGTGCGTTTGTTGGAGCGCGACTTACAGTCCCTGGTGCCGGCGCTGGATGAAGAAGGCCTGCCGGAGCGCCTGCGCATCGCATTGAATGCCGACAGCCTGGCCACGTGGTGGGCGCAAGCGGTGGGCGACTTTTGTGCCGAACAACACCTGCTGCTGGATCTGGTGGTCGAAGACCAGACCGTCGGCCTCAAACGCATGCGTGCCGGCGAAGTGGCGGCGTGTGTCTGCGCCAGTGAGCGCCCGGTGGCCGGTGCCCGCAGCGTTCTGCTGGGGGCCATGCGTTATCGGGCGTTGGCCAGCCCGGCGTTCATCGCGCGCCATTTTCCGGAAGGCGTTCGCGCCGACCGATTGGCGAAAACCCCGGCGCTGGTCTTTGGCCCGGATGATTTCCTACAGCATCGCTACCTTGCTTCGCTGGGTGTGGATGGCGGTTTCGAACACCATTTATGCCCCTCGTCTGAAGGCTTCATTCGCTTGACCGAGGCCGGTCTCGGTTGGGGGCTGGTCCCGGAATTACAGGTGCGCGAGCAACTGGAACGCGGTGTATTGAGGGAGCTTTTGCCAGATAAGCCCATCGACGTGCCGCTGTACTGGCATCATTGGCGCAATGGCGGTCAACTTCTGGGGTTGTTGACCGATCAATTGGTGCGTTCGTCGAAGCAATGGCTGGTGCCGTTGGACTGACGGACAGCGTCAAGACCTCTCGAAATACGCAAAACGAAAGACATCGGAGCACTACATGAAAATTCTGGTCACCGGCGCAAGCGGCTTCATCGGCGGACGTTTTGCGCGTTTCGCCCTGGAGCAGGGCCTGGACGTGCGGGTCAACGGTCGCCGGGCCGAAAGCGTCGAACACCTGGTGCGCCGTGGCGCGGAGTTTATTCAGGGCGACTTGAGCGACCCGGAACTGGCGCGCGACCTGTGTTCAGACGTCGAAGCCGTGGTCCATTGCGCGGGGGCGGTGGGGCTGTGGGGGCGTTATCAGGACTTTCATCAAGGCAACGTCCAGGTCACCGAAAACGTGGTTGAGGCTTGTCTGAAGCAGCGCGTTCGTCGGTTGGTGCACTTGTCCTCGCCGTCGATCTACTTCGATGGCCGCGATCACTTGGGGTTGACCGAAGAACAGGTGCCCAAGCGTTTCAAACATCCCTACGCGGCGACCAAATTTCTGGCCGAGCAAAAGGTCTTCGGCGCCCAGGAATTCGGCCTCGAAGTCCTGGCACTGCGCCCGCGTTTCGTCACGGGCGCGGGTGACATGAGCATTTTTCCGCGATTGCTGAAAATGCAGCGCAAAGGACGCTTGGCGATCATCGGTAATGGCCTGAACAAGGTCGATTTCACCAGCGTGCAAAACCTCAACGAAGCTTTGCTCAGCAGTTTGCTCGCCAGCGGCTCGGCCTTAGGCAAGGCCTACAACATCAGCAATGGAACGCCGATTCCATTGTGGGATGTAGTCAATTACGTCATGCGCAACATGGAAGTCCCACAAGTGACGCGCCACCGTTCCTACGGTTTGGGCTACACCGTTGCGTCGCTCAACGAAGGGGTGTGCAAACTGTGGCCGGGGCGTCCCGAGCCGACCTTGTCGCGCCTGGGCATGCAGGTCATGAACAAAAACTTCACCCTGGACATCAGCCGCGCCCGGCATTATCTGGACTACGATCCGAAAGTCAGCCTCTGGGCCGCCCTCGATGAATTTTGCAGTTGGTGGAAGGCTCAGGACATCCGCTGACGTGACAACCCCGCCTGCCAGCACTGAACCGAGTTGGGTGTAGAGAGTCAATCGGTGCGGCAGTGGGGGTTATACTCGCCGCATAAAGCCATCACCGCGTTCCACAAAGGTTGACTCAATGTCCATGCGTAACGATGCCAACGACGATTTCGAGAATGTACCTAGCCTGCGTGCTGACAGCCTCGACGATGATGATTTTCCGCCCACCGTTCGTACCCGCGTGCATTCGCGGCCGGCGCCGGCGGTCCAAGTCAAAAGCGCCAGCACCGGCCCGCTCTGGGCATTGGTCGGCGCGTTGTTTATTGCGTTTGCCGGCCTTGCCTGGTGGAGTTTTCAGCAGATCTCGCTGATGGAACAACAACTGGTAGCGACCCAGGAAAGTTTCGCGCGTATCAGTGAAGAAGCGGCGGGGCGTTTGCAGGACATTTCCGGCAAGGTCGTCGCCAGCCAGACCAACGTCACTAGTGACAGCGAAGCGTTGAAACTGCAAATCAAGGACCTGGAGACCAAACTGCTGGATCAAGGCAAACAGCAGCAAGGCGTTGTCGGTCAGGCCTCCGATCTGGACAAGCGTCTGGCACAGATGACGGCACAAACCAGCGATCTGGATAAGCGTCTGGCGCAACTCACCGCCCAGGACACCGAGCACCAGACGGCCAATACGCAATTGCAGGTTCAGGTCAAAGCCTTGAGCGCTGAGTTGACCGCCCTGAAAAGCGCACCGGACGACAGCAGCAAATTCGACGCTCAGCTCAAAAGCCTCGGGGCCGACATTGTCGCGCTGAAAAAACAAGGCAATCCAAGCGCCGCTATCGAGCGTCTGGAGCAAGAGATGATTGTGCTCAAAAGCGAGCAGGACAACCGCCCGGCCGCTTCGCAAGGCGCCACCAATACCGCCGAGTTCGACGCGTTCCGCGGCCAGGTCACCCGCAACATCAACACCCTGCAGGCGCAGATCCAGAATCTGCAGCAGCAGCTGCGCGCCCGGGGGCAATAGCCTGGCCGATCAACACCTGTAAGGTTGAGGATAAGCATGTCTACCTGAAAAAGGTCGGGCATTTTCTGGTGGCTGTCGGGTATTACAGCCCTTGATTTTCAGTGACTGATAAACTGCTTTCGCGAGCAGGCTCGCTCCCACAGGATTTCCTGTCGTACACAAATGCTGTGATCACTGGAGATCCACTGTGGGAGCGAGCCTGCTCGCGATGGCCGCAACTCGGTGCAACTACCGGACCTTATCCTCCCGCCCCCGCAACAACATATTCGGCATCGCAACCGCTGCCGCCAGCCCCAGCAGCGACACCGCCGCACTCACCATCAGCAAATGCCTGAAAGTCAGCAACAACTCGGCGCGCAAGGCGTTTTGGGCCTCCCCCGGTGCGGCGTTCAAGCCGTCGAGCAAGACATTGCCCGAACTGCCCTCGGCAATCAGCGACGAACCGGCGATGTGGGCAAAGCTGGAGTCCTGCAACAATGCCAGCAGCAGCGCCGACATCAACGCCACCCCCACCGCTCCGCCCAGCGAGCGAAACAGGTTGGTGGTGCTGGTGGCGACACCGATATCACGCTGTTCCACCGAGTTCTGCGTGCCAACCAATGACGTCGGGAATTGCATGCCGCTGGCGATCCCGCATAACAACATAAACAGGCTACTGAGCCAAAAAGTCTGCGGTGGGCTGAACGCCATGCCCAGAATCGCGATCGGCATCAGCGCTGCACCGGTCAGGATCATCGGTTTGTAGCGGCCGGTCACCGAGGTCCGGCGTCCGGCAAAGTACGCGCCGATCGGCAAACCCATCGCCAACGGCAACAGGTGCAGCGCAGCGCTGTCGGCCCCGGCGCCAGTGACACTCTGGAAGCGCAGCGGCATCAGCACGATCAGCGAGATCGCCTGGAAGCTGGTGAAGAAAATCGTGCACCAGCACAGGATCGCATTGCGATTGGCGAACAAATGCATCGGCAGCAACGGTTCCCGCGCTCGGCGTTCATGCCAGACGAACACCCCAAGCACCAGCACCGCACAGGCAAACAGTCCCAGCACTTCGGCGCTGCGCCACGAATGACCTTGGCCGACTTGAGTGATGCCCAGCAACAACGCGGTCAATCCGATGATCATCAGCAAGGTGCCGAGGTAGTCGATGATCGGCTTGCGCTGCGGCACCGGCAGCCCGACCAGTGTGCGATTGGCCACCAGCCAGGCCCCAACGCCCAGCGGCAGATTGATCAAAAACACCCAACGCCAGGACAAGTACTCGGTCATGTAGCCGCCAAGCACCGGGCCCGCCACGCTGGCCACGGCGTACATGCTGCTGAAATAGCCTTGATAGCGCCCGCGCTCCCGGGGCGGGACGATGTCACCGATGATCGCCTGACTGACCGAAATCATCCCGCCCGCGCCGATGCCTTGAATGATCCGCGCAAGGACCAATTGCTCCATGCTCTGGGCCATGCCGCAGAACAACGAAGCGAGGGTGAACAGCCCCATACCGAACAGCATCAGCTTGCGACGGCCATACAAATCGCCGAGCTTGCCGTAGATCGGCACCGCCACTGTCATCGCCACCATGTACCCGGAAATCACCCAGGCCAGCAGGCTGACATCCTTGAACTGGGCGGAAATCGCTGGCATCGAGACGGCGACGATGGTCTGGTCCAGCGCCCCGAGAAAGATCGCCAGCATCAGGGCGATCAGCACGCTGCGAATGGCCGGTTTGGGCGTGTCAGGCTGGTTGAGATTGGTCACGGTAAAACCTGTGGGCAGTGATGGACCCGCCAGGAGTGAGGCGAGCGGTAATGCTCGCCAGTGTAAGTCGGTAGCTAGCTATTCGATAGCCTCGTATGGAAGCCCGACGTAATTTTCTGCGATGGTTTTTCGACCGGCTTCGGAGCCGACAAAGTAGTCCAGCTCCGACTCGCTGATCCGCTGACTGAAAGCGTCATGGTCATCGAATCGGTGCAGCATCGACGTCATCCACCAGGAAAAACGCTCGGCTTTCCACACCCGGCGCAGGCAGATTTCGGAGTATTTCTCCAGCAAATCCACGCGTCCTTCCCGATATACCTTCAACAGAATATTGAACAACGTGCTGACGTCACTGGCGGCCAGGTTCAGGCCTTTGGCGCCGGTGGGTGGGACGATGTGCGCCGCGTCGCCGACCAGGAACATCCGCCCGAACTGCATCGGTTCGACCACAAAACTGCGCAACGGCGCGATGCTTTTTTCGATGGACGGGCCTGTGACCAACGACGCTGCCAACGCTTGCGGCAGACGCGATTTCAGCTCATCCCAGAAACGCTGATCAGACCAGTCCTGCACCTGATCCTCGGCCGGTACCTGGAGGTAATAACGGGTGCGGGTTGCCGAGCGCATGCTGCACAACGCAAAACCGCGCTCGTGGCGGGCGTAAACCAGCTCTTCGTGCACCGGCGGCGTGTCGGCAAGAATGCCGAGCCAGCCAAACGGATAGACCCGCTCGAAGACCTTGAGGCAGTCGTCCGGGATCGATTGGCGCGCCACGCCATGGAAGCCATCGCACCCGGCGATGTAGTCGCAATCGAGGCGATACGTCTCGCCATCCTTCTCAAATGTCACAAAAGGTTCTGCGGTTTTCATCCCGTGCGGTACGACTTTGCTGGCGTTGTAAATCGTCTGCGCACCGGCCTCCCGACGAGCGGCCATCAGGTCGCGGGTAACCTCGGTCTGGCCATACACCACCACGGTTTTGCCGCCGGTCAATGCGTGCAGATCGATGTGCACCTGGCGACCGTCGAGCGCCAGTTCGAAGCCGTTGTGCACCAGCCCTTCGGCATCCATGCGCTGACCCACCCCGGCCTGACGCAACAGCTCTACCATGCCTTGTTCAAGGACGCCGGCACGGATTCGCCCGAGCACATAATCCGGGGTCTGGCGTTCAAGAATGAGGGTGTCGATGCCGGCGTTGTGCAGCAACTGACCGAGCAGTAAACCGGAGGGGCCAGCGCCAATGATGGCAATTTGGGTCTTCAGTGTTTTCATTGTTTTTAAGACTCGCAAGCTCCACGCGGCCACGGCCGGTGAATTATTTTTATGGATCGAGTGCTTGCATTTTTCCCTTGCGAGTCTGTCAATTGAAGGTGAAAACTGAGCGGATACCTGTACATTCTGCCAATCGGTGCGATTATCGCCCGTAACCCACGAGGCCTGGATTGAAGTGATGAACAAGCCTGACCTGCCTTCGATTCCAGTGTTCAAGCTCTATGGTGAAAGCCTGGACTGGCCAACCCCGGACTTGTTGCACTGCGAAACCATTTCCAAACGCAGCCGCGAACACCAGTGGGAAATCAAACCCCACCGCCACGCCGATTTGTGCCAGTTACTCTTCGTCTTCAAAGGTCAGGCAGAGCTTGAAATCGAAGGGAAACGCACGCAACTGACTGAGCCGGCGATCCTGATCCTGCCGCCGTTGTCGGTGCATGGTTATCGGTTTACCGAGGACGTCGAAGGGTTTGTATTGACCCTGGCCGCGCCGCTGGTTGCCCATTTGCAGGCGCAACTGGGCAACTCGGTGAATGCGCTGGCCCAGCCCGAAAGCTACCCGGCGGGCAAGGACGGCGACTACCTCAACAGCCTGTTTTCAGCACTGCAAGACGAATACACCGGTCACCAGCCGGCGCGTGAAATGCTCATGCATTCACTGGTCAGCGTGGTCATGGTCTGGGTCAGCCGGCAGGTGATCACTCGCCGCAACGCGAGCCAGCGTCCGCAGCGCGCCCGGGAATACCTCAACGGGTTTATTCAACTGGTGGAAGAGACGTATCGCCAGCACGTCAAGGTCGAAGACCTGGCGCATCGGCTGGGGATTTCCGTGTCCCACCTCAACGGCACCTGCCGTGAGTTGGCGGGACAACCGGCGTTGCAGATCATGCACGAGCGGCAATTGCTGGAGGCCAAGCGTTTGCTGACCTACACCAGCATGACCATTTACGAAATGTCCGACGTGTTGGGATTTTCCGATCCGACCAACTTCACGCGCCTGTTCCGGCGTCGAGTGGGGATTTCGCCCAAGGCGTTTCGCGACCGTTTGAAGGCCGATCAGGACAACGAGGCCTGATCCCCTTCGTCACCGCAGGGCGTTGAGGGTCGCGTTGTGGGGGATGCAGCGCTCGAAGTTGCAGCTCGCAAACTCGCGGGGCAGTAGACGCGCTTGCTCGACCCGCCAGGCCGCGGTGCCATACAGCGCCAGTGTCACCGCGCAGGTGATGAAGATGGTGAGGTACCTTCTCGTTTTGATGTTCATGGCGTTGACCTCTGAACAAAATACCCTCGGGTATTACTTTGAGCATAGGTCAGCGCCAGTGAGTTGCCATTAAAACAGGCATCGCCTGTACCCGATATTCAGAACACTGATGTGCCCCTTGTAGGAGCTGGCTTGCCAGCGAAAGCGGTTTGTCATCCAACATCTACGTTGATTGACCCACCGCCTTCGCTGGCAAGCCAGCTCCTACAGGGGATTGGTGTCGAACCCCATAGGCTGTGGCGCCCCCTATCAAACTGTAGGAGCTGGCTTGCCAGCGAAGGCGTCGTCACATCCAACATTGATGCTGACTGACATTCCGCTATCGCTGGCAAGCCAGGCTCCTGCAGGGACGGTGTTTACAGGCCTAGATCCCAATCCGGTTTTTGCGGGAACCTCAAAACGAGAAAATCCAGCAGGCTGCGCAGCGCCGCCGGCATGTGTTTGCGTGAGGCGTACACCGCGTAGATGTTCATTTGCCGGGGCTCGGCCTGGGGCAGCAGGCGGATCAGTTCGCCGCTGTGAATATGCACGCCCGCCTGATAGGTGGGCAGCATCGCCACCCCCGCGCCGGCCATCGCCGCGCGCAGCAACGTGCTGGCTTCGTTGGCGCTGATGTTGCCTTGTACCGGTACCGAGACCGGTTCGCCGTCCTCCTCGAAATGCCAAAGGCTTTTGCCGAAGTAGGAATGGGTCAGGCAGTTATGCCGGCTCAGATCCTCCACCCGCTGCGGCGTCGGATGTTCACGCAGGTAAGCGGGGGAGGCGCAGATCACCGAGCGACAGACCGTCAGCCGCCGGGCAATCAGGTTCGGGTCCAGGTCGTTGCTGGTGCGAATCGCCAGATCAATGCGTTCATCCACCAGGTTCACCGTGCGGTCGAGCATCTGCATGTCGATGCTGACGCCCGGGTATCGTTTGACGTAGGCCGCCATGGCGTCCGCCAGTTGTGCCTGACCAAACGAGGTGCTGACGCTGATTCGCAGTAATCCTCGTGGCGTATCGTCCGGCTCGCTGACGGCGGCTTGCATGTCCGTGGATAAGTCGAGCATCTGCCGACAGCGGGGCAGCATCTCGGTGCCGGCGGCTGTCAGGCTCAACTTGCGGGTCGTGCGGTGCATCAGCCGGGCGCCGAGCCAATCCTCCAACTCCGCCAGATAGCGCGACACCACCGGGCGTGACAGGTCCAACTGGTCAGCGGCGGCCGACTGGCTGCCGAGGTCGACCACGGTGACGAACACCCGCATTGCTTGTAGACGATCCATGATTTGCACGCTTTCAGAAACAAACTATGTTCCAGCATCGCATTTTTTGTACTGAGTCATGTAACTAAGCTCTGTCCCACCGTAGGAGCTGGCTTGCCAGCGAAGGTCGTCAACGATGACGCGTGCAGGATGGATGAACGCGGCGCGCTGGAATGCTTCGCTGGCAAGCCAGCTCCT
This sequence comes from Pseudomonas sp. P4_C8, assembly GCF_056401975.1. Classification (NCBI taxonomy): domain Bacteria; kingdom Pseudomonadati; phylum Pseudomonadota; class Gammaproteobacteria; order Pseudomonadales; family Pseudomonadaceae; genus Pseudomonas; species Pseudomonas sp. P4_C8. Next base: position 24,513 of record NZ_JBFUIH010000008.1, read on the forward strand.
ACGAAGGGCGAACCGCATCGCCCATTTAAAGCCATGGGACAACGGAGCAACAGATGATCGGTTTCACCACTTTAAAGCGCATTTTACTGGCAGGCGCCACCCTCGGTTTCGCCGCCCATGCAGCAGCATCGACCCTGACGCTGGATGTCTACAACCCCGGCGACAAGGCGATCTTCCCGGTGACTTCGGTACTGGTCAGTGGCGAAAAGGAGGCGATCCTGGTGGATGCGCAGTTCGGCAAATCCCAGGCCGAACAGGTTGTCGAGAAAATCCGCGCCAGCGGCAAGCAACTGACCACTATCTACATCAGCCACGGGGACCCGGATTACTACTTCGGCCTCGACACCCTGACCGCTGCGTTCCCCAACGCCAAAGTGCTCGCCTCGCAGCCGACCGTGGACCACATCAAACACACCGTCGACGGCAAACTGGCGTTCTGGGGACCGAAAATGGGCACCGACGTACCGGCGAAAACCATCGTGCCCCAGGTACTCAAGGGCGACAGCCTGATGCTGGAAGGGCAGAAGTTGCAGGTGGTGGGACTAGAGGGGAAACAGCCGGATCGCACCTTTGTCTGGATTCCGTCGATCAAAGCGGTTGTCGGTGGGGTAGTCGTGGCAGAGAACATCCACGTCTGGATGGCCGACACGCAAACCCCGCAGTCTCACGCCGATTGGTTGACTACGCTGCACTCGATCGAAACCTTGAAACCGAACACCATCGTGCCGGGGCATTACCTCGGTGACAGCGCTCGCTCCCTGGCGGCCGTGCAGTTCACGGCGGATTACATCAAGGCCTTCGACGAGGAAACCGCCAAGGCCAAAGATTCCACCACACTGATCGCCGCGATGAAAAAACGCTTCCCGACACTGGGCGAAGAAAGTTCGCTGGAGCTCAGCGCCAAAGTCGCCAAGGGCGAGATGAAGTGGGGTGAATGATCGTTCCGCATGCACTAACTCACCTGAGCCAACTGGAGAATGTCATGAGCAAAATCGCAATCATCGGGGCCACCGGCCGTGCCGGCAGCCAACTGTTGGAAGAGGCGCTGCGTCGTGGTCACAGCGTCACCGCCATTGCCCGCGACACGTCGAAAATCGACCAGCGTGCCGGTGTGGTCAGCAAGAACGTCGATGCCCTGAATGCCGAAGCGTTGCAAGCAGCTGTTGCGGGTCATGACGTGGTAATCAGTGCCGCGCATTTCTCGACGCTTCCCGCCGCTGCCGTGATCGGACCGGTGAAAAAGGCCGGGGTGAAACGTCTGCTGGTGGTGGGTGGTGCCGGTTCGCTGTTGTTGCCGGATAGCACCCGCGTAATCGACAGCAAGGGCTTTCCCGAGGCGTACAAGGCCGAGGCGGGTGCCGGTGTTTTGTTCCTTGAGAACTTGCGTCAGGAAAACGAGCTGGACTGGACCTTCCTGTCGCCGTCGGCGGAGTTTGTCGAAGGTGAACGCACCGGCGTGTTCCGGATCGGCAAGGATGATTTGCTGGTGAGCAGTGCAGGGCGCAGCTGGATTACGTTTGCCGATTATGCGATTGCGATGATCGATGAAGTGGAAGTGCCAAAGCATTCCCGTCAGCGGTTTGCAGTCGGTTACTGATCCCCGCAACACCGCAAACTCTGTAGCAGCTGGCGAAGCCTGCGTCCGGCTGCGCAGCGGTCGTAAACCCTGTATCCACGGTTTTTCTGACATACCGCGGTGTATGGTTTTACGACTGCTGCGCAGCCGGACGCAGGCTTCGCCAGCTGCTACAAGGTTACGTTCAGCGTGCCTGAGCCTGTTCCACCAACCACCCCAACAATTCCTGCAACTTCGGCGAAGGTGCGGGCTTTTGCGGCAATACCAGGTAGTACGCCAACCCCGTTTTCACCTTCAATTCAAACGGCATGACCAGCCGCCCGGCGCTCAAGTCATCGCCAATCAATGACCAGTCTCCGATCGCCACACCCGTCCCTTGGGACGCCATCGACATCGCCAGGTCCAGGGTTTCGAAGTGCTGACCCTTGCTGACATTGCTCAGGCGAACATTGGCCGTGGCCAGCCAGGCTTTCCAGTCCCGCTCATCACGGGTGGGATGCAGCAGCATGTGCTGCTCAAGATCTTCGGGTGTCAGCAACGGCACCGGACCTTCGAGCAACGGCTTGGAACAGACCGGTGTCAACTGCTCATCGAACAGGCGTTGAGACACCAATGCACTGTCCGGCGGCGCGCCGTACATCACCGCCGCATCGAACTGTTCGCGATGAAAATCCACGCCGTGCTTGACCGTGGTGGTCAGTTCCACCGGCACGTCCGGACGCTCCCGTTGCCACTGCAAAAGACGCGGCAACAGCCAGCGCATGACGCACGTCGGGGCCTTGAGTTGCAGGGTTTCGCGCTTCTGGCCGATCTGTTCGACCGCCTCGTCGATCAGCCCGAAAATCTGCTGAACCCGTGGCAGCCATTCGCGTCCTTCGGCCGTCAGATCGAGGCCGCGAGCCTGGCGGATAAACAGCTCATAACCCAGATGATCTTCCAGCCCGGCGATCTGTCGGCTTACCGCGCCTTGGGTGATGTACAGCTGTTCGGCGGCCCGGGTGAAATTGCAGCACTGCGCGGTAATCAGAAAGCTGTACAGCGCCGGCAGGGGAGGCAGTCGTTTCATTGGGATCCAAGGTATGACGTGAGGACATGGCTAGTATGACTTTTTATCCATTGTTGCGGCTACGTGTCGCCCGTTCCAATGAGGCCATCCCTGGACCTGCCCACCCATCATAAACACTGCGCAGGCCCGGCGTCTCAAACGAACAAGAAGGGCAAAACACAATGGCGACGTGCGGCGAAGTATTGGTCAAGTTACTCGAAGATTACGGGGTCGAGCAGGTGTTCGGTATTCCCGGGGTTCACACCGTGGAGCTGTATCGCGGGCTGGCCCGTTCGAGCATCAACCACGTCACTCCGCGTCACGAACAGGGCGCCGGTTTCATGGCCGACGGTTATGCACGCACCAGCGGCAAACCGGGTGTGTGCTTCATCATCACCGGCCCAGGCATGACCAACATCACCACTGCGATGGGTCAGGCTTATGCCGATTCGATCCCGATGCTGGTGATCTCCAGCGTGCAATCGCGCAGCCAGTTGGGCGGCGGTCGCGGCAAGCTGCATGAACTGCCGAACCAGGGCGCATTGGTTGGCGGCGTGGCGGCGTTCTCCCACACCTTGATGTCGGCGTCCGAGTTGCCGGGCGTTCTGGCCCGTGCCTTTGCACTGTTTCAGGCGGGTCGTCCGCGTCCGGTGCACATCGAAATTCCGTTGGACGTGCTGGTTGAAGAAGCCGATGACCTGCTCAGCAGCGTACCGGTGAACATCGACCGCGCCGGTGCATCGCCGACTGCTGTTTCACGCATGACCCAATTGCTGGCCGGCGCCAAGCGTCCGCTGATTCTCGCCGGTGGCGGTGCCATCGATGCCGCCGCTGAACTGACTGAGCTGGCCGAACTGCTGGACGCGCCGGTGGCACTGACCATCAATGCCAAAGGCATGCTCGAATCCAGCCACCCGTTGCTGATCGGTTCGACTCAGAGCCTGGTCGCGACCCGTGCACTGGTGGCCGAAGCCGACGTGGTATTGGCGATCGGCACCGAGCTGGCCGAGACCGACTATGACGTCACCTTCGCCGGTGGTTTCGAGATCCCTGGCCAATTGCTGCGTGTGGACATCGACCCGGACCAGACCGTGCGCAACTATCCGCCGCACGTGGCGCTGGTGTCCGACTCGCGCAACGCCGCCCAGGCCTTGCTCAGTGCCCTGTCGCACGAGTCGCTGGCCGAACGCCGCAACGATTGGGGCCAGGTTCGTGCTGCCCGCTTGCGTGAAGAACTGGCCGGCACCTGGGATGCCCCGACACTGGCCCAGACGCGCTTCCTGGAAACGGTTCTGCACGAATTGCCAGATGCCGTGTTCGTCGGCGATTCGACCCAGCCTGTTTACACCGGCAACCTGACGTTCAACCCTGAGCGCCCACGTCGCTGGTTCAACTCGTCCACCGGCTACGGCACCCTCGGTTACGCCTTGCCGGCCGCTATCGGCGCCTGGCTTGGCGGTCGTGTTGAAGGCGGTACACGTCCTCCGGTGGTGTGCCTGATCGGTGACGGCGGCCTGCAATTCACCCTGCCGGAACTGGCCAGTGCCGTAGAAGCGCGCACCCCGGTGATTGTGCTGCTCTGGAATAACCAGGGTTACGAAGAGATCAAGAAATACATGGTCAACCGCGCCATTGAGCCGGTCGGCGTGGACATCTACACCCCTGACTTCATCGGTGTGGCCAAGGCACTGGGTTGCGCGGCGCAAGCCATCTGCGGCGTTGAGCAATTGCGCACGGCGCTGCGTTCCGCGGCCGACCGTCAGGGCCCGACCCTAATTGAAATCGATCAGACCCAGTGGATGCAGGCGGTGTCGAAATGACGTTTCCTACGACGCTGGACGGTCTGTTCATCGATGGTCAATGGTCGGCCGGCAACGAACACCTGCGCGTAATCAACCCGGCGACCGAAGCCCTGTTGACCACGGTCAATGGCGGCGATGCACTGGCCGTCGATCACGCGGTGAGCGCGTCGACCAAGGCCTTCGCCGACTGGTCGAAAACCACCGGTGCCGAGCGTGGCGCGATCCTGCGAAAAATCGCTGCGGGCGTGCAGGCTGGTCGTGAGCAACTGATGCATTTGCAGTCGAGCAACAACGGCAAGCCGTTGTTCGAAGCGGCCATTGATGTCGATGACGTGATCGCCACCTTCGAGTATTACGCCGGTCTGGCCGAAGGACTCGACGCTAAACAAGACAGCGCCGTTGAATTGCCGAGCGAAGATTTCAGCGCTCGTCTGCGTCGCGAGCCTGCCGGTGTGGTCGGCCTGATCGTGCCGTGGAATTTCCCGATGGTCACCACCGCCTGGAAACTCGCCCCGGCCCTGGCCGCCGGTTGCTGCGTGGTACTCAAGCCTTCAGAGGTGACACCGCTGCCGGAGCTGGAACTGGCGGCAATCATCGCCAATGCAGGCTTGCCCGCCGGTGTTTTCAACCTGGTTTGCGGCACGGGCCTGGCGGTCGGTGCACCGCTGTCGGCGGATCCGCGCATCGCCAAGATTTCCTTCACCGGCAGTAACGCGGTGGGCGTGCAGGTCATGCAACGCGCGGCGGAAACCGTTAAAGGCGTGAGCCTGGAACTGGGCGGTAAATCGTCGTTGCTGGTGCTGGCCGACGCCGATGTCGACCTGGCGGTGGAAGTGGCCTGTGGCGGCGGTTTCTTCAACGCCGGGCAAATGTGTTCCGCCACCAGCCGCGTGCTGGTCGCCGATGAACTGGCCGATGAATTCCTGTTGCGTCTGAAGGCGCGCACCGAAGCTATTCGCGTGGCCGACCCGTTCGACCCTGCCGTGGAAATGGGCGCACTGGTCAATCAGGCGCAATACCAGCGTGTGCTGGGCCACATCGATCGTGGTTTGAGTGCTGGCGCCAAGTTGATTTGCGGCGGCAATCGTCCGGCAGACCTGCCGCACGGATATTTTTTGCAGCCGACGATCTTCACCGAAGTGCCCCTCGACAGTGCGCTGTGGTGTGAAGAGATTTTCGGCCCGGTGATCTGTGTGCGCAGTTTTGCTTCTGAAGCCGAGGCGATTGCCCTGGCCAACGACAGCCAGTTCGGCCTGGTGGCCAGCGTGGTCACGCGCAATGCCGAGGCTGCTGATCGGGTCGCCAACGCCTTGCAGGCGGGGCTGGTGTGGATCAACGCGCCGCAGGTGATCTTCCCGCAGACCGCCTGGGGTGGCTACAAACAGAGCAGCATCGGCCGCGAGTTGGGGCCGTGGGGCTTGCAGGCGTTCCAGGAAATCAAACACGTGATTCGGGCTGTCTGACGGCACGAAAAAGGTGAGCGCATGCCTCTTGTTGAGGCATGCGCTGGCGTCATGGCTTCAATGAGTTTTTATCGATAGTCAGGTGTTTTGCACGACCTCAGGATGAACCCGCCGGCGCAGCTAAAACCCCGTGAATACGGGGGTTTTAAGCTGAACAGGCCGCGCGGATGCAACGGTTGCGACCAGCCTCATACCTACAAAAACAAAGGGAGTCCGTAATGGGCGAGCATGATCTGAACAGACGTCAATTCATCAAAACCGTAGGCGTAGCCTCGGTGGCAGCAGCGGCCATGAGCATGCCGTTCATCAAGGCCAATGCCAGCGATACTCGCTTTGCGGGCAAAACCCTGCGTTTGCTGACCTGGTCCGATGACACCGGTCTGGCAGCCCTGCGCAACATCGCTGCGACCTTCGAAGACAAGTACGGCTGCAAGGTCATCGCTGACCGCACCGGCAGTACCTCGGAAATGGTCGCCAAACTCAAGGCCGGCGGTGATCGTCCGCAGTACGACATCATCACCCTGGCAGGCGTCGGCGCCGAAGGTCTGGCCGCCGCCAACCTGCTGGAAAAACCCGACCTCAACCGCATTCCCAACTTGGTCGACGTACCCGAGAAATACCGCACCGGCGCCAATGGCCACGGTATCGGTTACCTCCTGTGGTGCAACAGCCTGGTCTACAGCACCCGCACCCAGAAAGAAGCGCCGACCAGCTATGCCGCCCTGTGGGATGCCGAGCAGTCGCCGAACATCTTCCTGCCACCGCCGAACTGGACCGAGGCCATGGACCTGATCATCATCGCCGCCAAACTGGCCGGTGGTGACGAGCACAACATTGAGCCGGGCTTCAAGAAACTCGCCGAGCTGAAAGACCGTGTGGTGACCCTGGGTGAAAACCCGAACCAGATCGCCGAGCTGTTCCGCACCGGTTCCCTGGACATGGGCGGCCTGTACGCGCCAGCGTTCTTCCCGAAACAGATCCGCGATCCGGCCTACGGCCTGGGCGCCACGTTCGGCATGAAGGAAGGTTTCTACACCGACCTGATGCTCTCCGTGATGCCGAAGAACCGTCCGGGCGACACCGACATGGCCTACGCCTTCATCAACCACTCTCTGGACCCTGTGGTGCAGGGCAAGATGGCTGAAGACATCTACAACGGCCCGGTCAACGCCAAGGCGATCATCTCCGCCGAAGCGCGCAAGAGCCCGTACATCCTCACGCCAGAGCAGATTGCCGAGAAGGCGATCATGCACGACAACGCCTTCCTGGCCACCGTGCATGACCAATGGATTCGTCGCTACACGGAAATCTTTTCTTCCTGATCGAGTGACGACCACAAGTCTTTAGAACACTGCAAAACCCTGTAGGAGCTGGCTTGCCAGCGAAGACGGTCTTCCTGTCGACAATGCTGTGACTGACAGATTGCTTTCGCGGGCAAGCCCGCTCCTACAAGGGGTCGATGTGGTTTCAAGACCTGTGTTTGTCAGCTGCTTTCCATTGACGAGACCCTTGCTATGGAACACCAACCTCTGACTCATCCGGTAAGTGTCGCCCCCGAGCGTACGCAACGGGGTGTTTCGCCGACGACCCGCGCCTGGTTTTTCCTGACGCCGTCGATGCTGTTTCTGGGTGTACTGATTGCCGCCAGCCTGCTGGTCCTGCGCATGAGCGTGGGCACCAAAGGCGCGGAATGGACCGGGTTCAGCCTGGCCAGTTACGCCCAATTGCTGGAACCGTATTACCTCAAATCCTTGCTGCTGACCCTGCGCCTGGCGCTGATCAGTGCTGTGATCGCCGTGGTACTGGCGATCCCTGTGGCCTACACCATGTCGCGCCTGACCTCGCCGTTCGTGCGCCGGATTTTCCTCGCCGCGGTGCTGTTGCCGTTGCTGGTCAACCTGCTGCTGCAAAGCTACGGCTGGCTGGTGATTCTCGGCCCGGGCGGCATGCTCAATCAGGCGCTGATGGGCCTGGGTCTGATCAAGCGCCCGATCATGCTGCTCTACAACCAGAACGGCGTACTGATGGGCCTGGTGCAAACCGCGTTCCCGCTGGCCGTATTGCCGATTGCCAGCGCCATGCGCGGCGTCGCCCGTACTTACGAAGAAGCCGCCGCGACCCTGGGTGCCAGTCGTTTGCAGGTGTTCCGTCAGGTGGTGCTGCCGATGAGCATGCCGGGGATTATTACCGGCGCGACGTTGGTGTTTGCCTACAACGCGAGCAGCTTCGTGGTGCCTTTGCTGCTGGGTGGCCGACGCGTGCCGATGCTGGCGGTGATGGTCCATGACCAGATCGCGCCGCTGATGAACTGGCCCGCCGCCTCCGCTGCCGGTGTGGTGCTGATTGTTACCACGCTGGCGATCATGACCTTGTCCGAATACATCACTGGCCGCCGTCGGCGCATGCTGGAGGCTTCGCAATGAGCACCCTGATCAAGAAGCGTTATGGCCTGCTGCCGGGCGAGACTGGCAAGTTTGCCGGCATCCTTTCCGGCTTCATCCTGCTGCTGGCGGTGTTGCCGATCCTGACCATGATCGTGATGTCGTTCAGCGGTTCGTCGAACCTCGACTTCCCGCCGAGCAGCTACAGCCTGCAATGGTACAAGGCCGCCTGGCACACCTTCGTTTCGCCAGACGCCAGCGATGTGCTGAGCCTGGGCAAAGCCATGACCACCAGTTTGATGGTGTCCTGCCTGACCATGGTTTTCGCCACGATCATCGCGGTGCCGGCCGCTTATGCGCTGACCCGTTGCGAGTTCCGTGGCAAAGCCGTGGCGCTGCAACTGATGTCGCTGCCACTGGTGTTTCCGATGGTGGTGTTGGGGCTGGCGTTGCTGCTGGTGTTCGACAGCCTGCCGTTCCAGATGACCACCTCGCGGCTGGTGATTGCCCACGTGATCCTGGCGTTGCCATTCGTGGTGAAAAACTGCACCGCGGCGATGCTGTCCATCGGCACCGAAGTCGAAGAGGCCGCGCAAATGCTCGGTGCTTCGCCGACCCGGGCGATTGTCGATGTGGTGGTGCCGTTGATGAAGTCGGGGATTCTGGCGGGCATGCTGCTGGCGTTCATCGTCTCGTTCAACGAATTCACCGTGACCTATTTCCTTTACACCATCGACGTCATGACCGTGCCGATCTGGATGTACAGCCGCACCGTGTCATCGCTCGACCCTACCGTTTTCTCGTTTGCCGTGCTGATCGTGCTGATCGACTTCGTCCTGATCTGGGCGTTGGAGAAGCTGGTTGGTGAAGGTGGCGTTTCGTTCTGATTTCTTGAGGTGATTCATATGTCTGGTCTGATTTTGGAAAACGTCGAGAAACATTACGGCTCGGCCTGCGCGGTAAAGGATGTAAACCTGCATTTGCCGGAAGGCAAACTGGTGTGTTTCCTCGGCCCGTCGGGCTGCGGCAAAACCACGTTGCTGCGCATGATTGCCGGCCTTGAAACCCTGACCGGTGGCGAGATTCGCCTGGACGGTGAAGACATCGGCCACACCCCGGCGCATCAGCGTAATTTCGGCATGGTGTTTCAATCGCTGGCGCTGTTCCCGCACATGACGGTGGGGGAGAACATCGCCTATCCGTTGAAGCTGCGTGGCGTCAGCAAGGCTGACCAGCAGGCGCGGGTGGTGGAGTTGCTGGAGCTGATCCAGTTGCAGGAAATGATTGATCGCCCGGTGGCGAAGCTCTCCGGCGGTCAGCGTCAGCGCGTAGCGATTGCCCGAGCGATTGCTTCGCGACCAAAAATCCTCCTGCTGGATGAGCCGCTGTCGGCGCTGGACGCCAAGCTGCGCGAATCGATGCAGGTGGAAATCCGTCAGCTGCAACAACGCCTGAACATCACCACGATCATGGTGACCCACGATCAGCGTGAGGCGATGACCATGGCCGATATCGTCGTGGTACTGGGCGAGCACCGCGTGCAACAAGTCGGCACGCCGATTGAAATCTACCGGCACCCGGCCAACGAATTTGTCGCGGACTTTATCGGTTCCGGCAACATCTTCCCGGCCACGGCGTTGGGCAACGGCAAAGTCGGTTTGCCGGGTGGCGATGCACTGCAAGTGCCGATTTGCAGCAGTATTGTGGTCGGCGAGAAAGTGAAGATGCTGATTCGCCCGGAAGACCTGCAACTGTCGCACCCGCAGGCGACGGCGGGGAACCGCTTGCTGGGCAAGGTGACATTCGTGCGTGATATCGGCGCGACGATTGAAACCACCGTGGAGTGTTCCGGGGTGTCGTTTACCGCGCTGAGCACGCCGTGTCAGGGGTTTGGGTTGAACATTGGCAACCCGGTGTCGGTGACGTTGCCGGCTGAGGCTTGCCGCGTACTTGGCGCCTGATCCTGATTTGATGTTGGCCTTGCTGGCCCCATCGCGAGCAGGCTCGCTCCCACATTAGACCGAGTTGTTCATGAGAACGCGGTCAACTGTGGGAGCGAGCCTGCTCGCGATGGGGCCAGCAAGGCCAACACAAACTCTGGATCAGACTGACAACCGCAACCGCGCCAAATCCCGGAGCGGCGGCGCCCCGAACAACCGGCTGTACTCACGGCTGAACTGTGAAGGGCTTTCATACCCCACCCGATACCCCGCCGCCGAAGCCTCCAATCCTTCGGCCAGCATCAACCGCCGCGCTTCCTGCAACCTCAGTTGCTTCTGGTACTGCAACGGACTCATCGCCGTCATCGCCTTGAACCGGTGATGCAACGTCGACACGCTCAGGTTCACTTCCTTCGCCAAATCATCGATACGCAGCGGTTGTTCATAGTTGCCGTTGAGCCACTTGATCGCCTGGCTGATGCGATGGCTCTGGCTGTTGGCGATTGCAATTTCATACAACCGATGACCCTGCGGGCTGCGCAACAACCTGTACAGAATCTCCCGACGAATCAGCGGCGCGAGCATGGCGATGTCTTTCGGCGTGTCCAGCAAACGCGCCAGACGCAGTACGGCGTCGAGCATGGCAGTGTCGATCCGCTCGACATACAAGCCGCGACCGGTGGGGCGGGTCGGCACGCCCAAGGGGCCGGCATCGGCAATCAGCGCGCTGATTTCCGCCGGGTCGATGTCCAGCCGCACCGCAAGGATCGGCGCCTCGGGCGAGACGTTCACCACTCGCCCGCTCAGCGGCATCGAAACCGACACCACCAGGTAATTCAGCGGATCGTAGTTGAAATGCTCATCGGCCAGCCGGACCTCTTTGCGCCCCTGCGCCATGATGCACAGCGCCGGTTGGGCGAGCCCTGGGGTAAATTCATGGGACTGGCTATGGCGTGACATGAAGAGCGAACCGACGGCCGTCGCATAATTGCCATCCTCTTGCGTATTGCGGCGGATGATCGCGGCCAGTTCTGCGCGCTGTTTCTCCATGTCGGCGTCCAGCGGGGCTTGAAAATGATCGAGCGACGACATGCAAGGCATCCTCGGTGGGGCGTGGGTTATGAGCCGAGCTTATGTTTGTGCAAGACGATTCGGTAGACACATCCTGCCTCAACCTTGCCTGATTCTGCACGGAGTGGATTAACGGTGCCTCTAGCGCTTGGCGGCCCAAGGAAGACTTGCTTGAAAGCCCTGTTTCTTTGGCGTGAAAGCGTGTTACCGGGCATTACAGGTTTTTTGAGACGCCATGCAGGATTGTGCAACACCCCGGCAGGAATCGACTAACCGCGCTGGAAGGTGCGCGCTTAACCTTGGATCCTGTCGCAGCCCGTCCCAAGGCTGCCACTCGAGTACCTGGGAGGGTTGAACATGTCTACACAGATCCCCGTCAGTCATATGGCTTTTGTCCGCGCCCGCACCGGGCGTTCGGTGGAACTCGGTGCGCGCCTGAGCGCCTTGATCGAGCCATCGCGCAATGCACCGGGTTGCCTGAGCTTTGCCCTGCAACATTCGCAATGCGATCCCGAGTTGTGGCTGGTGTCCGGATTCTGGATGAACCAGCAGGCCATGACCGCGTATTTCAGCACCCCGGCGATGGAAGTGTTTGCCGAGTTGGTGCAGGACCTGGTGGTCAACAGCCTGGATTTTCATACCTTCAAGGAGGTATCGGCCGCCCAGGCGTTGGGTCAGACCCAGTCGTGGGTACACAAAATGGCGGGTTGAGGGTTTAATGAGGCCATTCTCAACCAGCCAGGATCCGCGATATGGCACGTAAAGCCTTTGATCACTTCGAAGCTGTTTCCGCTGTAGTACCGGGTGAGGGTGGTTACCACGCCGCCATCGCCGTCAAAGCCCTGGGTGGCGCGGGCGCTCCGCGTTTCCACAAAGTCCTTGAAGACCGGACCTTCAAGACGGCTCATGAGGCCGATGAAGCAGCCGCCAAAGAGCTGACCCGCCTCAAGGACGTCAAAGAAAACACCGATTTGCTTTGGTAATTACTTGTTCGCCACGGGGCGATACATCTTGAACAACGCCTCCGGCCCCAGCTGAAAGTAATCCGCTGGCCCACCGCCGCGCAGAATCGGTTCTGCCGCGGCGGTGTCGTAGACCCCATCCTTCAACAGCCATTTGGCGATATGCACGGCGACCACTTCGCCGAGAATCAGCCAGCTTGGCACCACATTCCCGTCCGCGCGCTGCAACTGAATGATCTGCGTGACCTTGCATTCGAAGGACACCGGGCTTTCGGCGACCCGTGGCACTTGAATGATTTTCGAAGGGGCGGGCGTCAATCCGGACAACTCGAATTCGTTGACCTCAGGACCGACCATCGCGCAGCTCTGGTTCATCTGCTCGGCCAATGGGCGAGTGGCGAGGTTCCAGGCGAACTCGCCGGTTTGCTCGATGTTGTTCAGGCTGTCTTTTCGCCCGACGCTTGCAAAACCAATGATCGGCGGAATGTAGTTGAACGCGTTGAAGAAGCTGTACGGCGCCAGGTTCAAGCGGCCGTTGGCATCCTGCGAGGAAATCCAGCCAATGGGGCGCGGGCCGACGATGGCATTGAACGGGTCGTGGGGCAGGCCGTGGCCGTTGGCGGGTTCGTAGAAGTGGATGTCGTCAGGCATGAAGGGATTCCTGGGCGGTGTGCGGATGGCGTTTATAGTGCAAGGATGACCCCATAATTTCCAGCGGCCGCAATCCCTGTAGGAGCCGGCTTGCTGGCGATGGTGTGTCAGCGCACCATCGCCAGCAAGCCGGCTCCTACAGGGGATTGTGTTTATTCAATGAAAAGGGGCAGACCCGTGAAGGTCTGCCCCTGTTTTTTATTGCGCGAGATGACTCAGTCAGTCTCGATCCGCGAGTGCTTGCGGGTATCTTTCATGGTCACGTACACCAGCAACGACACGGCAATACACGCTGTGACATACCAGTAGTAACCGGTTTCCATGCCAATGCTCTTGAACCACAGCGCGATGTATTCAGCGGTACCGCCGAAGATCGACACGGTCAGTGCATACGGCAAGCCAACGCCCAGTGCACGAATCTCGGTCGGGAACAGCTCGGCTTTGACCACGGCGTTGATCGAGGTGTAGCCGCTGACGATGATCAGCGCCGCCATGATCAGGAAGAACGCGCCCCACCAGGATTGAACGGTGTGCAGCGTGGTCAGGATCGGCACGGTGAACAGCGTCCCCAGAATACCGAAGGCAATCAGGATCGGCCGACGACCAACTTTATCCGACAGCCCGCCGATGATCGGTTGCAGGCACATGAACAGGAACAGCGTGGCTGCCGAAATCGTGGTGGAGTCGGAGATGCTCATGCCGACCGTGTTCACAAGGTATTTCTGCATGTAAGTGGTGTAGGTGTAGAACGCCAGGGTGCCGCCCATGGTCAGGCCGACCACGGTCATCAGTTCCTTCGGGTGGCGCATCAAGGTGCGCATCGCGCTTTCCTTGGACTTCTCTTTCTTGGTGAACGACTCGGTTTCTTCCATGCCGCGACGCAGGTACAGCGCGACGACAGCACACAACGCGCCGATGGCAAACGGGATGCGCCAGCCCCAGGCGTACAGCTCTTCGGTGGTCAGCACTTGCTGCAACACGATCAGCACGGCCAGGGCTATGAGCTGACCGGAAATCAGCGTCACGTACTGGAAGCTGGAGTAGAAGCCGCGACGTTCCTTGGTTGCCATCTCGCTGAGATAGGTCGCCGAGGTGCCGTACTCACCCCCAACCGACAAACCTTGCAGCAGGCGAGCGAACACCAGCAGGATTGGTGCGCCGATGCCGATGGTTTCATAACCCGGGCTCAGGGCGATCAGCAGCGAGCCGAAGCACATCAGGTACACCGAGGCCATCAATGCTTTCTTGCGCCCGACCTTGTCGGCATACAGGCCCATCATCCAGCCACCGATAGGACGCATCAGGAAGCCCACGGCGAAGATCGCGGCGGTGTTCAGCAGTTGGGCGGTGGTGTCGCCTTTGGGGAAAAAGGCCTTGGCGAAGTACAGGGAGAAGGCGGCGTAGACGTACCAGTCATACCACTCGACCATGTTGCCGACGGAGCCGCTGAAGATCGACTTGATGCGGCTGGAGGTGGTTCTTTCTTTGGCGGGCGCGGCAGCCGACCCAAGGGGCAGGGCGTTTGAGTTATCCATTGAAGGATCCTTCATTTAATTGTTTTTGTGGAGCGCGTTTAAACGCAGCCTGTGAGGGCTATAGCAGAAGGTGTGCCAAGAGGCAGAGGGGCGGTTTAGAGGGGTTTTGACGGATGGATGAGCGGAAATCCGCTTATGCTGGATTGAGAGTGAGCGGAAAGTTGCTTACCGACTCGTTATTTGCGTTGGCTGTGCCGGCCTCTTCGCTGGCAAGTCGAATCGTCGCACCGCAGCTCCTACAGTGGATCAAGGTCTATTGTAGGAGCTGGCTTGCCAGCGAAGAGGCCATATCAGGCACCAAAAAATCAGCTGTCTTGCAGGAACATCTCCCGACTCAACCCATGCCGCTGCATTTTTTCATTGAAGGTGCGGCGCGGCAGTTGCAGCTCTTCAAGCACCGCTTTCACATCGCCCTTGTGCCGGGTCAACGCCGCGCGCAAACAATGCGCTTCAAACGCTTCCTGTTGCGCCGCCAGCGACTGCCCCGGATCCATACCCATCGGTTCTGGTTCACTCAACCCCAGCACTTGCCGCTCAGCGACGTTCGCCAGTTCGCGCACATTGCCGGGCCAGTCGTGGCTTAGCAGATGGCTAAGTTGCGGGCCGGTCAGCGGTGGAAAAGTCCGCCCCAAACGCTCGGCGGCATGCTGGGCAAACGATTCGAACAACAACGGAATGTCTTCGCGCCGATCGCGCAACGGCGGCAACCGCAACTCGGTGACGTTCAATCGATAGGCCAAATCCTCGCGAAAACGCCCGGCTCGCGCCTCATCGAGCAGATCCGGTTTGGTCGCGGCGATGATCCGCAAGTCCACGCGAATGCTCTGGTTCGAGCCCAGGCGTTCAAGCTTCTGCTCCTGCAACACCCGCAGCAATTTCACTTGCTGGGCCAGGGGCATGCTTTCGATCTCATCGAGAAACAGCGTGCCGCCATCGGCGTATTCCAGCTTGCCGATGCGTTTGCCCTGGGCGCCGGTGAACGCGCCGCTCTCGTGGCCGAACAACTCGGCCTCGAACAACTGCTCGGGAATCGCCGCGCAGTTGAGCGCCACAAACGGCTTGTCGGCACGCGGTCCGAAGTCATGCAGGCAACGCGCAACCAGCTCCTTGCCGCTGCCGGTTTCTCCGCGGATCAGCACATTGACCGGCAATGCCGCCAGATCCAGCACCTGTCGGCGCAAGGTCTGCAAGCCACGGGATACGCCGAGTAGCGTCGCGTCGAGTTTGGCGCGGTTATCGGCCTGCTCGTGCAGCGCGCGGTTTTCCAGCACCAACCGACGTTTGTCCAACGCTCTGCGCAAACTGCTCAGCAGGGTTTCCGGGCTGAAGGGCTTCTCGAGAAAGTCATACGCGCCATCGCGCATCGCTTCGACTGCCATCGGCACATCGCCGTGACCGGTCAGCAAAATCACCGGCAAGTCAGCATCGCGGCGTTGGACTTCGGCCAGCAACTCCAGCCCGGTCATACCCGGCATGCGCACGTCGCTGAGGATCACCCCGGGAAAGTGCGCGGGCAATTGCGCCAGGCACTCATCGGCGCGACTGAACAACTGCACCTCAAAACCCGACAGGCTCAGCCATTGTTCGACGGCGCTACGAATGCTGCTTTCGTCGTCGACCACCATCACTGAATTCAGCATGCGACAGGTGCCTCCAGATCGATGGGCAAGGTCAGGGTAAACACGGCGCCGTTTTCGCCATTGTCGGCACTCAGGCGTCCGCCCGATTCGTGAACAATGGCAAACGATACCGCCAGACCAAGGCCCAGGCCATCACCCACCGGTTTGGTGGTGAAAAACGGATCGAACACATTCGGCAGGTGTTCTTCGGCGATGCCGCCACCGTTGTCGCTGACGCTCAGGCGCCAGAGTTGTTGGTCGGCTTCGAGGCGGATTTCCAGACGTTTACAGGGCTTGTCGTGCATGGCGTCGAGGGCATTGCGCAGCAGATTGATCAGCACCTGTTCCAGACGAATCGCATCGCCGCGCACCCACGCCGGACGTGTCAGGTGCAGCACGGTGCTGACCTGTTCGTCACGCAGACGCGCGTCGAGCAAATGCAGCGACTGGTCCACCACCGCCGCCAGGTCCAGCCGTTCGCGCAGGCCGCTGGGGCTTTTGCGGGCGAAGGTTTTCAGGTGGCCGGTGAGGGCCGCCATGCGCGTCAGCATCTCATCCACCGGCCTGAGCGCCTTGTAGGCGTCGTCGACCCGACCGTGATCGAGCAGCAGGCGCAAGGTCGCCAGTTGCATGCGCTGGGCGGTCAGTGGCTGGTTGATTTCGTGGGCGAGGGCGGCCGACATCTGCCCCAGGGCCGCGAGTTTCGCCGATTGCACCAGACCGTCTTGAGCGGTACGCAAATCGCGGGTGCGCTCCTCTACCAGTCGTTCAAGTTCTTCGCGGCTGCGCTGACGCATTTTGGCCAGGCGCCAGCGTTGATTGAGGAACAGCAACAGAAACACCAGCGCCAGCCACAACCCGGCAGCGGCGAGCGCGGCGTTGCGGCTGTCTTCGAAGGCGACTTGCGGGCGGCGCAGCAGGTGCAGGGTCCAGCCTTCACTGGCCAGCGGCAGCGACTCCCACAGGTAATCAGCCGTCCCGTCGGGGCCCGCGACGCGCCGCAGATCACTGTTGTCGTCAAAGTGCTGCAGCGGTTGGTAGTCCAGCGGTGTCAGCGGTTGTTTGTCGTATTGGCGGGTGGCCTTGAGCGCGGCGTGATCGCTGTCGCTCAACGGTTGCAACAATCGATAACGCCAGCCCGGCTGGTTGGCGATGAAGATGATCCCGCGCGCATCGCTGACCAGCAATGTGTCGCTGCCCTGACTCCATTCGCGCTCCAGTTCCGGAAACTCGAGCTTGACGACCATTGCGCCGAGAAACTCGCCGTTGTCGCCGGTGACCGCGCTGGACAGAAAATACCCCGGAATCCCGCTGGTCACGCCCACCGCATAAAAACGCCCGGTGCCTTGGGTGCGTGTTTCGCTGAAGTAGGGGCGAAAGCCGTAGTTGTGGCCGACATAGCTGCTGGGCAAACGCCAGTTGCTGGCGGCCACGGCGAGACCGGTGCGGTCGAGCAGTTCGAGGGTCGAGGATTGTGCAGCACCGTTGATTTTTTCCAGTTTGCGATTCAGCGCCTCCTGCTGTTCAGGCGATACCGTGCCGTTGAGGGCGGCGCGCAACTCCGGGTCCAGCGCAAGTACGGCGGGCAGGGCGCGGTAGCGATCGATCAGGGTGTGCAGGGAGTTGGCGTACAACGCCAGTTGCTGATTGGCGCGCGCGGCGTCTTCGACCAAGGCCTGGCGTTCGGTATGTCGCATGGCGAAACCGGCCGCCAGCGCGGCGCCGGCGATGATTAGCAAGGTGTACAGCGTCAGGCGCAAAGGCCGGGAAATCGCCAGCATGGTGTCCGAAACAATCAGCAGTAGGGGCGCGCACCATAACATGGAGTTGCGCCGAAAATTCAGGGCCCGGGGGCGCCGCGCAGGCCTTCAGGCGGCTCTTTTTTCGATGAGGTACTGTGAAACTCTTCCGGCCAGGTTTCTGGCTTGCTTGATCCCGCTTCGTGCGACTTTGAAGTCCTGCTCAAGCCTCGACCTGTCGAGAGCACCCGAGCTCATCGGCATGTTGAGGGAGCCGATCAGCCTGTCATCGCTGACGGTCGCGCCTGCCAGCGTTTCAAGGGCTTCGTTGACCTGCGCTTCTACATCATTGAGATAGGTGTCCAGCGCGTCGAGATTGGACGTTATCCTGTCGAGATCGCCTTGGCCAAGAGAATCATTGAGCGCTTCGGTCAGTTGGGACGCCTGACGCGCTATGGCCAGGGTTTGTTTGAGGTAAGGCACCTTGAGGTGTTTACCAATGACTCTGGCGGTGGTTTCGATGGCTATTTTTGTCAGGCCTGCCGAATTTTCCGGGCTGAAGCTTTGTGCCACCGCTTTAAAGCTGAAAGGCTCGGCGCGGGATTTGCTTTTCAGGTTTTTCACCGAGATCGCTGACGGATCCGGGGTGATGGTGTAACCCAGTCCTGTTTCCTCGCCGACTTTGTCCATGAATTTGGCGGCCGCTTCAGCGGCAAAAATTCCTCCGACAGCCGCTGTTACGGGGACCACAACAGGTGCTGCGGGCCCCGTCAGGGTGCCAATGCCTGTACCCAATGCGGCGCCAGCCGCCCCCACATGAAAAGTGAGGGCAAACGAAGCCACGCTAAACAGCAGTTTTTTGCCTGCCGTTTTGTAGATGTCACGGGTTCGAGTGAGGTTGTAGAGTTGATAATTGAGCTTCTTCATTTCGCTGTTGACGGTCGATAGCGTGTTTGACACGTCGATGATCTGTTGTTTTGCAGCATCCTCCTTGCGTGTACCGTGGCTGTCGATATAAAGCAGCGGGTTATTGCCCACAAACCCATACAGATTCAAACCATCCACATCCCCTTGCGGATCAGCACTCACCCACCGCTGCAACCACGGCGCGTAGTACCGAGCACCGTAGTAATAAAGCCCGCATTCATCCATTTCCTTGCCCGAATAACGGACGGTCTTGTAGTCAACCTCCAGCGCTGAAACCGCCGTCAGCCAGGCGGTGCCGCCAAACGGGTAATAGCCTTCGTGGCTGATCAGTCGGGCGTTTTGATCAAGCTCCATCAGGCTGGAACCCAGGTGATCGTCGAGGCTGTAGCGCAGTTGATCCTGATCGATACCGTCGGGTTTTTTGCTGACCCAATGCAGGCAACGCACGCTGCCACGACCTCCCGGCAGGGTGATGACGTGCAGTGTTTCGCCGTTATCGCGGCTACGGATTTCCAGCCCCGGCAGGTAAATGACCTGGTGGAAGTGGGTGGTCGATGACGTATGGGTTTCGTGGCGTTTGAAGACCCGTGCGCCCTGGCTGTAGCGAAAGATTTCGTCATCGTTGAGCCCGTCGTCACGTTCGACCAGCGTCACTGATGCCAGTTGATCACGGCTGTTCCAGTGCAGGGGCCTTCCCGGAGATGAGGTCTGGAGGTTGCCATGGCGGTCGAACAAGCTGTCGAAATCAGGGGCGGGATCCCCTGCTTTCCAGCGCACGCCCCGGTTGCTGGACGGGTCTATGAACATCTCTTGGGTGTAGCCGCCCACCGCGCGTTCATGGACCAACTTGATCAGGTTACCGCCGGGGTCGTAGGCGTAGGTCTGTTTGTAGTTGAGTTGGTTGTTTGGATCGCTCGGCGAAGGGCGCCCCGGCAAGTCCGAGCTCGGGACGGCATCATGACCGCTAGCGCTGGTCAGTTGGTACAGCGAGTTGTAGGTGAACGCTCGGTGACCATCGATGTACTGGTTCGCGAAAAACACCGGTTTAAACGTGAGATCGTCAATGTGTAATACGTTACCGACCCGATCATAAAAGTACCGAAAGTGTTGGAGCAGATCCTGCCCGGGCACACCGGCGGTCAAGGTATCGAGACGGCCATCGGCTTCGTCGTAAGCCCAGGTGCTGACCACACCGTTGCCGGCCTGCTGCTTGATGATCTGTCCGGCGGCGTTGTAACGGGCGTCTTCCAGAATGGTCGTGCCGTTGTCCTCGGGTTGGAGCCGAAGCTGGGATCTTTTCAGCTGCCCGGCGATGTCGTAGAACAGCTGTTGCAGGTGATCACCGGCATCGGTTTGGGTTAGCGGCGCGCCGAGAGGACTGTAGGTTCGACTGCTGGCGAAGGTTCCGGCATGGGTGATCGTTCGGCTGTCGAGCAGTGGTTCGCTGTGCAGGCTGAAGCTTTGGAACTCAAGAAGGCCTGAGGGATCGGTTTGCCTGATCATCTGGCCGCGCAGGTTGAGGTTCGGGTTATCAAGCGCGGTGGCGTAGGTAAAGGTTTCGACGGCGCCTTGATCGTTCTCTTCAAGCGTGATCACACGCAACTGGTTGTCGTAACGGGTGCGCCAATCATTGCCCCGCCCGTCCCAGCGCCGGAGTGTTTCACCGGCCAACCCCACCAGGCTCAGCCGCGTACCGGCATCGGCGCTGACGAGCTTGATCGGTTCACCGGAGAGTCGGTAGACCGCACTCAGGTTGGGCACTTTGTCGAACAGTCGCGGGTCCCACTGCGCCACCAAGTGCCCATGCGCGTTAGAGCGCTGGTGCGTGACAAGCGCTTCCAACAGCCCGTTTTGGCGCAGATAGTCAACCTGCCTGACAGGCAAACCCCGACTGTCGAAGACATTCAACCGCGGGGTGCGGTAGTGGAGGTTCTGCTTCATTTGACCGGCTCACAGGTAGGCCCACTCATGCGGCTGACTCAGAGAGGGTTCTATGTAATTTCGGGATCAGCTTCCTGGGCTTGGGCACCGGCTTCTCTACCGTATTCGCCACGACTTCCTGAGCCAACTCGGTCAGTCGCTGGGTCACACCCTCTGCTTCGCTTGGGGCATCTGCCAGGCTTTTCGCCCGCCCCAGTACGGCATCGATTGCTTCAAAAGGATCGACGCCGGTATTGACCAGTTTCATCACTTGACGTTGATGCACCGAGGCAAGTTCCTCCAGCTGGTTGTAGAACATTTTCTGCAGGGGCTCTGTGTAGCTCGTGATACTCGCCACTCCATTCTTTATTTTTTCGAGCACCTCTTTACCGCCGCTTAAAAGGTCCTGAGCGCCATTGACTACTTTCTTCGTGGTGTCCACGGCGGTGCTCAAGCCCTCTTTCAACTCCTGGGTATGCAGCGTTTGGGCAAGTTTTAAACCTTTCTTCAAGAAGTAATACCGCAGTAACGGCATCGCAATGGCACCGACCACCAGACCGACGACGGCGCCTATGCCTGTACCAACACCGGGAACTACACTTCCCAGCGCCGAGGTCACAGTGCTTCCCGCAATGGCCCCTTTGAGAATCGATTTGAAGCCATGTTTGGACTTCATGAATTTGCCCAGCGTCATGTTCTGTCGAACGTCGGCAATATCGGCGCCTTCGGGAACAAGTCCGTCGAATTCCTCCGCGAGATTGTGTAACTGGTCGGCGGCATTTTTGGCTTTGCCGAGAACGCCGATGAAATCTTTGGCCAGTTCAAACACAGCCTTGGTTGCGCCCGACTTGTCGATGTACAGAATCGGGTTGTTACCGACCATCCGATACAGATTCAACCCATCAACGGCTCCTTCGGGGTCCGGACTGATCCAGCGATGCAACCAGCTCGCGTAATAGCGCAACCCGAAGTAGTGGAGTCCGCTGACATCCAGTTCCTTGCCTGAGTAGCGCAGGGTCTTGTAACTCGCGTCTATCAAAGATTTTGCCGCCCACCAGGCGGTACCGCCGTAGGGGTAATACACTTCGGCGCTGATCAGGCCACCGAAGCGATCGAGTTCCAATGCGCAGGATCCGAGATGATCATCAAGGCTATAGCGCAGTTGGTCAGGGTGTTCATCCGTGACCCAGTGCAGGCAGCGCACGCTGCCGTAAGCGAGTGGCACACTGATAACGTGCAGTTGCTCGCCATTGCTGCAGGTGCGGATTTCCAGGTGTGGCAGGTAAATAACGGTCTGGCTGTGAGTGGCCATAGGGGTATGCGTCACATGATGTTTACGGACCCGCTCGCCTTGACTGTACTGATACGTTTCGACGTCATCCGGCAGGTCATTGTCATGGACAACTAAAGTCACTTTCTCCAGTTGATCGCGGGCATTCCACTGCAAGGGCTGGCCCGGTTGTAAACATAATAAGTTGCCAGACCTGTCGAACAGTTTCTCGATATCCGGTTCCGGTTGGTTTTCATCCCGGCGCACGCCACGGTTGCTGGCGGGATCGATATACATCCGCTGAGTAAAGCAGTGCTGGTCGCGCAAATGGCGCAGTTCGATCAGGTTATTGCCCGAGTCGTACTCGTACTCTTCGGTGTAGTTATAGCGGGGGCCGGGATCGAGCGGGGTGATGACATCCGGCAAACCCGGCCGATTGTTGGGTATTTCACCCTCGAACCCGCTGGCGCTGATCAGTCGGTAGAGCGAGTCATAGCGGAAGTCGCGATGCCCCTCGACGCGCTGGTTGGCGAAGTACACCGTGGCCTGGGTGTGATCTTCGATGCGCAGGATGTTGCCCACCCGGTCATAGAAGTACTTGAAGTTCTGTTGCAGCCGTTCGCCGATCTTGCCGGCCTTCAGGGTGCAGAGGCGACCGTCGGCCGGGTCGTAAGTCCATTGGCTGACCACACCGTTGCCGGTGGTTTGCACCTTGATCTGGCCGGCAGCGTTGTACTGCGCATCCTCCAGCACACAGTGTTGCTCGCCATCCTCAAGTTGCAGAACGACTGCCTTGAGGCGTCCGGCACTATCGTAGTGAAAATGCTGATGATGTCCCCCTGCATCGATTTGCGTCAGCACCATGCCGAGGGGGCCATAAGTCCGGCCAGTGACGCAGGCGTTTGCATCGACAATCGTTCGGGTTTCGCGTCGCGGCTGACCGCGCAGGCTGAAGCTGCTCAGCTCGAGTCGGCCGGACGGATCGACGTGCGTGATCATCTGGCCCCGCAGGTTGAACGCGGGGTCGGCCGTTGCATCGGCATAGCTGAAGGTTTCGACATTCCGCTGAGCGTTTTCATCAATGGCCACAGCACGCAATTGATTATCGTAGCGAGTGCGCCAATGATGACCGCGCGGGTCCCAGCGTTGCAGTTCTTCGCCGGCCAGCCCCGTCAGGATCAGACGCCTGCCTGCGTCGACACTGTTGATCCTGATGGCCTCGCCAGAGAGGCGAAAGGCGTTGCTGAGATTTGGTTTGGGCAGCCTCGAATCCCATTGTTCGATCAGATGCCCGGCAGTGTTATAGACGTCTCGGGTGTTGAGTGATGCCACGTCACCCCCGGCTTTGCTGCGCAGGTAAACCACCTGACGCACCGGCAGCCCCCTGGCGTCAGTGGCTGTCAGACGTGGGGTGCCCCTATGGACGGCCGCGCTCACGTACTGGCACTCACAGGCCATGAGCCCGAGACATGGAGCGAGTGGTCCTTGGTCCATCAAGCCGCTGCATGGGAGCTTTTTCCAACGCGTGCCTGCTTCAACAAAAACTGGTTATCCGTCGTTCTACTCTCTTTGTAGAGCGCCAGGCCGGCTTTGTTTCTGCGTATCAAGTCTTGCGTTCTTTCATGCTGTTGCGTCAATTCGCTGAGGCGAATCGGTTCCAGCAGGCTTCGAGGGGTCATGTGATTGACATTGGGAAGTACATCGGCAGGGTAAATGACATCAACGCCTACGACCTTGAAGGCGGCCACGGAATTGGCATAGCGTTGATTCTCTGTGGATTCCCACTCATCCAGCATTGTCTCGATTTTGTTGATCTTGACCGGATCCAGCCCGTTATTGATGTCCTCGGCTTCCTGAACCCTTGAGCCCATTGCAAGGAAGGCTCCCACCCCTGGAACCACAGATCCGACCACGTTGTTGAAGAAAATATTGATGGCGCCGCCAAGCCAGTCGATCGGGTCTGAACTCGTGCCGAGACCCAGTCCATGGTCAATCGCCTTGATGGACATGGTTGATGTTTGTGGTATCAGCGGGCCTGTCAGCCGAGAAGTCGGAATCACAGACGGGCTCGTACGGCCTGCCATTTCACCCCCGAAGTTACCGACGGTAAGGCCACCGGAAAAAGGCATGACTTCTTGAGCATTGAGGCTGCCTGCCGACGTGTGTTGCGGCACCAGGCTGCCGAGGTTTTCGCCGGCATAGAAGCCGCCGGCAAAACCGATACCCGCATTGATGGATTCACCCACCAGGTTCTTCGCCAGCGATAGGGCAACGTTGGATTTATTGATGATGTTGTCGATTTGTCCCAGTGTTTGAGTGGCATGCCCTTCCAGGACCGAAATGAATCTTGAATAGTTGAGGATGACGTTTTCGGCTTTTTCCTCGCCGACGTGATCCACGTAACGCAGCGGGTTGTTGCCCACAAACCCATAAAGGTTCAAACCATCCACAGCCCCTTGCGGATCAGCACTCACCCAACGCTGCAACCACGGCGCGTAGTAACGAGCGCCATAGTAATAAAGCCCGCATTCATCCATTTCCTTGCCCGAGTAACGGACGGTCTTGTAGCTGACCTCCAGCGCTGAATCCGCCGCTAGCCAGGCGGTGCCGCCAAACGGGTAATACCCTTCGTGGCTGATCAGACGGGCGTTTTGATCAAGTTCCATCAGGCTGGAACCCAAGTGATCGTCGAGGCTGTAGCGCAGTTGATCCTGATCGATACCGTCGGGTTTTTTGCTGACCCAATGCAGGCAACGCACGCTGCCACGGCCGCCCGGCAGGGTGATGACGTGCAGTGCTTCACCGTTGTCGCGGGTACGGACTTCCAGCCCCGGCAGGTAAATCACCTGCTGAAAATGCGTCGTTGCAGACGTATGGGTTTCGTGGCGCTTGTAGACGCGCGTGCCCTGGCTGTAGCGAAAGGTTTCTTCATCGTTGGGCGCGCCGTCACGCGCAATCAGCGTCGCTACGGCCAGTTGATCGCGGCTGTTCCAGTGCAGCGGCCTTCCGGGGGACGACGTCAGCTGATTGCCATGGTGGTCGAACACGCTGTCGAAATCGGGGGCGGGGTCGCCTGTTTTCCAGCGCACGCCCCGGTTGCTGGACGGGTCTATGAACATCTGGTGGGTATAGCCGTCCACCGCGCGTTCATGGATCAACTTGATCAGGTTGCCGCCGCCGTCGTAGGCGTAGGTCTGTTTGTAGTTGAGACGGTTCCTGGGATCGCTCGGCATCGGACGGCCCGGCAGATCGGAGGTCGGCGCGGCGTCATGGCCGGTGGCGCTGGTCAGCTGATACAACGAGTCATAGGTAAACGTGCGATGGCCATCGATGAGCTGGTTTTTGAAGTACACCGGTTGAAACGCGAGATCGTCGATGCGTAACAGGTTGCCGACCCGGTCATAACCGTACTGAAAGTGCTGGAGCAGCTCCTGCCCGGGCACACCGGCGGCCAGGCTATCGAGCCGACCATCGGCCTCATCGTACGTCCAGCGGCTGACCACCTGATTGCCGGCCCGTTGCTCAATGATCTGGCTGGCGGCGTTATACCGGGCGGCTGTCAGCACGGGCAGCCAACTCCCGGTGGGCGTGAGCCGCAGTCGAACCTGTTGCAGCTGCCCGGCGATGTCGTACTGCATCTGTTGCTGATGATCACCGGCATCGGTCTGGGTTAACAGCGCGCCGAGCGGGCTGTAAGTCCGCTGACTGGTAAAGGTGCCGACACCGGTGATCGTTCGGCTGTCGCGCAACGGTTGGCCGTGCAGGCTGAAGCTGTGGCGCTCAAGAGCGCCTGAGGGATCGACTTGCCTGATCATTCGTCCGCGCAGGTTGTGGTTCGGGTCATCGAGTGCGGTGGCGTAGGTAAAGAGGTCGACGGGGCCTTGATCGTTTTCTTCAAGCGTAATCACACGCAACTGGTCGTCGTAAGTGGTACGCCAATGATTGCCCCGTCCGTCCCAGCGTTGGCGTGTTTCACCGGCCAGCCCCGTCAGGCTCAGCTGTTTACCGGCATCGATGCTGTCGATCATGACGGGGGATTCGCCAAGACCATAGACCGACTTCAGGTTAGGGGTGGGTGTATCGGCCAGGCGCGGGTCCCGTTGCTCCACCTGGTGGCTGATCACGTCCCGGGTTTGCCGGGTGACGAGAGGTTCCAGGGCGCCATTGGCCACATTGCGCAAGTAAGCAATGTGGCGCACCGCCAGACCTCGCGCGTCATGGGACGTTATGGCGGGGGTGTTCCAGTGAGATGCGCCGGTCATTGCACGGCTGCCTTGCGTCGTTGCGCAGGCGGCTCAACGTGGGTGTCATTGAAGTCCAGGCTGGTTTTGTACCAGGGGTGGATTATTTCAAGCGCGACATCGCCTTTGGCATTGATGATCTTGATCAGGCGGCCGAGGACGTCATAAAAGCTCTTGTCGTGGTGACCGAACTGCCTGAAGGCGTGGTCATGGATGTAGCCGTAGGTGTTGGCGAAATAGGGACGATAGGTGCGAACGGGGAGCCCCTTGTTGTTGTATTCCACGCGTTCGCTGATGCGCCAGCGCCGATCGGCGTGCGCAACCTTTGGTTGACCGTTTTCAATCACCAGTTCGCCGTTTTCCACGACATAGGCATCGCCGGGTTCAACCAGTTGTTGGGTTTGCAGGGGGCGTGCGAACCCATCGATGATGCTCAGGATGATGTGGATTTGCTGCGGTGTCTGATCGTAGTAGTCGCGGTCGGCGGTGAGGACGACGCTGTGCACCGGAATTCGTGGGACGCTCGGCAGCCGTTCCCACAATGCCTGCTCGGCCGGCGTCCGGGACTTGAGCCGGGCCAGTCGCCGCCGTGCGCCTGCACGTAGGTGAAGGCTTGGCAACACCCAACCTTGCGCGCACCCATCGGTCAGCCAATCGGGTGTCTGCCGGACGGAAGGGGGGAGCTGGCCCATCCAGCTGAACAGGTCCTTGCGCCAGGTACTGGCAGCGTTTTGCAGTGCCTCTTTTGGGGCGTCGATGGCCGTGCCGGCGCTGTCATCTTCGGGACGCTGATAGTCGGCGATGGGCAGGAAACCGGCGGGCAGGGCGGCTTCGGTGCCGTAATAGGTGACCGTGTGCGGGCCGGACGGATCGTAAAGGGCTTCTTCGACGTTGTCGTTGGCATCGATGATGCGTACCGGTTGCAGTGAGTGGTAGTCGATTTCAACGCTTGTGGTACAGCCATCCGGCAGCTCGACGCTGATGTTCATCAGGCTGTAGTCGTCGTACCGGGTCGTAGTGATCCCATGGCTTTGTGTTTCGTTGAACTGCGTCACCTTATAAAAGTGTTGAAGGTCGCCATACCTGGCAAAACTGTATTGGGCCGACCAAAGATTGCGCTGCTGGTCTTCCTCCTCGTCGGCCTCTTTGTCCGTACCCAGAAACAGCTTCATGGGCAGATAACCAATGTTCGCCAGTTCTTCCCGGATATCGATCGCAGGGCTGACGTCGCCATAGACATCCAGCGCCGTCTTGTTCAATTGAGCGACTTCCAGTGGCCCCGCCAATGCTTCGAAGTCGGCAGTGCCGTCCGGCAGCCGCGTGCCGTCAGCCGTTTTGAGATAACACTGCACCGATTGCGAGGTCAGCTCTCGCTGAGCCACCCATTCGGGTGACTTGAACAGGTCACGAAACTGTTCATAGGCAATGCCCTTTGGGCTAAGGCCCGCTGGAGCTGGTCCCTTGGGCAATACCAGGGCGCTACCGCGTTGCCGATATGGCAGGCCAAGCCTCCAGCCTTGCAGATTGGACAGGTGTATAAATTCGGCGCGGGTTTCGCTCAGGTAGTAGCTCTGTTGAGCCGGATCATGGGCGTCAATCCACCATTTGCGTTCGTCGACATCGTCAAACGGCGGCTCATCGTCCTCGGTCCTGCGCCGGGCATAACTGACCGTGATGCTGTGGTTTGTCAGTCCGAAGGCGTCCCGGTTCACGTTGATGACATGGCGGCACAGCGGGTCTTCGACGAAGCGCTCGTAGTGGTAACTGATGTTTTCCAATAGCGACGGCATCAGCACCGCATTGGGGTGGTGTTCACCGCGTTCACGCACTTGGCGCACGATGTATCGGGACTGTTCCACGAGGTACGGATTGGCCGGGACCGGGTCATCCGCCGCGTAAGTTTCCATTCTCAGCACAGAGCCTGACAGGGCGCGGGCGATTTCGTGGGCGGTGGCTTCATCGGCCGGCGTAATGAGCTCTTCGCACTCATCGCTCGGGTGATATCGACAAAAAAGCGTGTCGCCCAGCGGGTGTGCCTTGTCATCGCGATTGAAGTAACCATCGCGCGGCATATCGATGTGCCTGCCGGTATGAAACCAGGTGCAGACCAATGCCGGGGCAGTGAAGCTTTCGTCTTCGTCCGAGGCGGTTTCGCTGTCGGTTTGGTGCAGCCGTCCGAAGCCACGGAACTCTCGGTCCTGACTGTCGTACCAAGCCTCGAAATAGCTGAAAAACTGATTCAGGCAATTGCCGGTGATTTCGTCGCGTTGGGTTTGCTGACTGACGACTTGCATAGCGAAAGGCAAGTAACAAACGGGAAGGCGCTTGAACTTGAGCATTCGCTGTTTTTCGTCCAGCCAGTACTGCGCGGAACTTCGATACACCACCTCGGTGCTGCAACCCATGTTGTTATTGCTGGCGATCATCAAATACGGTTTGGCGCTGACAAAATCATAGCGCCAGTGTTGGGGTTTGATGTGCGGTACGGTCAGGATCAGGCTGGTGCAGCCGAGCCCTTGGAGATCGGCGAGCGTGACCTGGCACAGGTTGTCGTAACGCACGCCTTCGGGCCAGGCAACCGGAATGGGAACCTGCTCAAAACCGTTGCCACCCCGGTTGAGGTAAATTTCGAATCCGTCCGAATTCAGATAAATCAGCGCGGGGGCGCCGGAGCCGTTTACATCTGCGATCCGTACCCGTGCCGCGTCGAACGTGTCGTATTTGAAGGGCAGGGCACTCATGACAAACCCCGTACCGAAGTGCCCATGCCCCATGTTCGGCCAGCATTTGATTTCGTCGTGGCGAATGCGGCACAACTCGGTCATGTCGCTGCCCAGCAGATTGCCCAAAAACACCAGTTCGCTGCGTGAGTTGCTGATCAATGGCAAACGGTCATCAATCGGCTTATGAAGGACATCTTCGCCCCTGACAAAACCGTCTTCACGATTATTGGCGTAAAGGCGCACCGCGTTGGGGCCGATCAGCGCCAGGGAGCTGAGTCCGTTGCCCGTCAAATCACCCAACTGCGAAAGGACGTTGAAAAACTCCGCCGGGAACGCCGTGAACGGAATGAAGCTTGACCAGGTTTTATCCGGATTCAGCGTGTAGAAACCGCTCATGCCGTGCTGAGCAACGAGCCAGTCCAGGCGACCGTCACCGGTGAGGTCCATGAGCGCTTGATGCGCTTGCTGGTTGCGATCCGCGACCGGGATTTCGCCGAGCGCTGTCCACGGGCCATAGCTGATGTGATCGCCACCGGTCAGGTCACGCAGCGGCTCGCGGTAGTACCAGCATTGGTCATAACGACACAGGAAGCCCGGCAGACCTTCTGCGAACAGATCAACGCACTGATAGCGTTGACCTTCTTCGATGCCCGGCATGTTCTCGAACGGGAAGAACGGTGTCGGCTGTTTATTCAGTTCGAAATCCGCATAGTCGAACTCCACCGGGGGCATGTTTTCCACGGTGCCGCTCGCGTCGTACGCCTGATAATGCGCCGCAGTGATTTGACTGTAAGACCAGGGCTCTGCGGTGACCGAGTACTCCAGTAGCAAGCGGCGGACCAACACTGGCTCATCACCCAGCAGCGGAAAATTGTGAAACATCAGCACTTGCTGGCAGAGACGGCGAGTGCCGACTTCAAAGCCCTGGCCATAGGACGAAAAGGGGTCGCTACGGGTCAGCCATGGCATAAGCGTCGGGCCGTCGTAGACAGGTTTTTCAGTCAGGTCCCGCGTGCGTTCGCCGTAGTCGAACACCAGGTGAAAGTGCCATGAAGGCGGCGCAGATCTCAGTACGTTCCAGCCATACAAATGGCTGCTCGCCTCGAAGTTGCCATACAGCACCCGATGCAAGTACCGCTGGGCCCGGTAGTCATGCGGGTCAGGATCCTGGGTCGGGTCCTCCTGTTTGTACTCGTAACAGATGTGCTCGCCGCGAGCGTTCATGCTTTCTTGCAGCAACCAGGCGACAACCCGGTTCGGGTCCTGTGGGTCAGCCTTGCGCGCGGTCTCTATCCTGCCGAAAAGGTGAAGGCTGCCATCGGCCCCATGCACCAGCCAGAAACCATCGGGGTTGGCTTCGCAGCGCCAGAATTCGACCACATCAAAGGAGCTTTCCACCCGCGGCCAATATTGCACCACGCTGTGAGCCCCGATGGGCAATCCTCTGTATTCGGATTCTTCTCTGGACTTGATCTTGCCTTCGCCATCGCGCTCGGCCATGAGCTGTTCGCCCGTTGGGCTGAGGAACACATCATCGTCAGTGTAGCGAGGCACCCCTTTGCTAGTCTGGCGGGTGATGGCGATGAGGTTCAAATGCCAACCGACACCGTACGGTCCGTTTCCGGATTGGCTGCTATAGCTCAGAGAGAGCTGAGGGTCCCAGCCGCGGCCGGGCGAAAAAGGCAGTGACAGTACAAATGAAGCGCCTCCGCTCAGACCCACCTTGCCCCAGCTTTTACCGATGGTGGCGATGGATGCACTTTTGGCGATAGAGGGTTCAGTGATGCTCAGGGACGCTTGGTCTTGCATGGGGCTGATCCTGTGTTTGGCCTGGCGCTCGCCCGTAACTACGGTGTCGCTGGATGGATCAGACGCTAACAAGATGAGCGCCATTCGTAACCTGTCAGATCTGACAGGTCAGGCGGGGCGTTCTAGACCGAGTAGTTGTAAACACTTCGGTTTTAATGCCATGGGCATTATTTTTTGCGCAAAAAAAACGGCCGGGGCGTCTATTCAGACACCCCGGCCGCTTTTTAGCCCGCTAAAGCGCTTACTGCACTTCTACTGCCAGGCTGTCACTGATCTTCTTCTGCCAGATGGCAGGACCGGTGATGTGGACTGACTCGCCCTTGCTGTCAACCGCAACAGTCACAGGCATGTCTTTGACGTCGAACTCGTAGATCGCTTCCATGCCCAGTTCGGCGAAAGCCACCACGCGGGACTTCTTGATGGCTTGCGCCACCAGGTAAGCCGCGCCGCCGACAGCCATCAGGTAAACGGCTTTGTGGTCCTTGATCGCTTCGATTGCGGTCGGGCCGCGCTCGGATTTGCCGATCATGCCCAACAGGCCGGTTTGCTCAAGGATCTGACGGGTGAACTTGTCCATTCGCGTCGCGGTGGTCGGACCGGCAGGGCCCACCACTTCTTCGCGCACCGGATCAACCGGGCCGACGTAGTAGATGAAACGACCTTTGAGGTCCACTGGCAGGGTTTCACCCTTGTTCAGCATCTCGACCATGCGCTTGTGCGCCGCGTCGCGACCGGTAAGCATCTTGCCGTTGAGCAAGACGGTTTCGCCCGGCTTCCAGCTCTGCACGTCTTCCGGGGTCAGGGTGTCGAGGTTGACGCGACGGGCCGACGGGCCGGCTTCCCAGACGATTTCCGGGTAGGCGTCCAGCGGTGGCGCTTCCAGCGAGGCCGGGCCGGAACCGTCGAGCACGAAGTGCGCGTGACGGGTGGCGGCGCAGTTCGGGATCATGCACACCGGCAACGAAGCGGCGTGGGTCGGGTAATCCATGATCTTCACGTCGAGCACGGTGGTCAGGCCACCCAGGCCCTGGGCGCCGATGCCCAGTTGGTTGACCTTCTCGAACAGCTCCAGGCGCATTTCTTCAATGCGGTTCTGTGGGCCGCGAGCCTTGAGCTCGTGGATGTCGATGGATTCCATCAACACTTCCTTGGCCATGACGGCGGCTTTCTCGGCGGTGCCGCCGATGCCGATGCCGAGCATACCCGGTGGGCACCAGCCGGCGCCCATGGTCGGAACGGTCTTCAGCACCCAGTCGACGATCGAGTCGGACGGGTTGAGCATGGCCATTTTCGACTTGTTCTCGGAACCGCCGCCCTTGGCCGCCACGTCCACTTCAACGGTGTTACCCGGAACGATGGAGTAGTGGATAACGGCCGGGGTGTTGTCCTTGGTGTTTTTACGAGCGCCCGCCGGGTCGGCGAGGATCGAGGCGCGCAGGACGTTTTCCGGCAGGTTGTAAGCCCGGCGCACGCCTTCGTTGATCATGTCGTCCAGGCCCATGGTGGCGCCATCCCAGCGCACGTCCATGCCCACGCGAACGAATACGGTGACGATGCCGGTGTCCTGGCAGATCGGGCGGTGGCCGGTGGCACACATGCGCGAGTTGATCAGGATCTGTGCGATGGAATCGCGGGCTGCCGGCGATTCTTCGCGCAGGTAGGCCTCGTGCATCGCCTGGATGAAGTCAACGGGGTGGTAATAGGAAATGAACTGCAGGGCGTCAGCAACGCTCTGAATCAGGTCGTCTTGCTTGATCACGGTCATGAGTCGCGCTCCTCTAAAAGACGGGAACATTCAATAAGGTGCTTGCAGCTTGGGTGCATCGGTCGGTTGCAAGCACCTTTCAAGGCACGCCGGGGCTGCTGGCGCGACGCTAAAAAGGCGCGGCAGTATAGCGCGCCTCGCTTGCGGGCACACCCGCCGGTAGTCAATCGTTGGTCGCATAACACCGCGGCCCTTGTAGCAGCTGGCGAAGCCTGCGTCGGCTGCTACAGGGATCGGGGCAAGGGTCAGGTATGAGCGAAAACGGGTCATGCTTTTGACGCCAGTTTTCTGCCCCAAAAATAGTATGGTTATTTATCCGGCTCGCCACTAAAGTGGCACCCGGCCTGTAGAGTAGGACACTCAAACAGCTTTCTTTCGCATGGTGAGTCAACGATTGACCCATAACGCCCTTCAACAGCTTTTACTCAAACGCTTTGCCCTTGCAGCCGGCACTTACGCCCTGGCGCTGATGCTACTGTGGCTGGCGTTTTTCTCCGGACACTACGATGAACCAGTGGCCAGCCTGGCCGTCGGCACTGCATTGGTGGTCATCAGCCAAGCGGCATTGTTCGCGGTGTTTTACAGCGGCCGCAACCAGCGCTTTTCCGATCCCAGCCTGACCGAAGCGCAAGTGTTGATGGGGCTGGGGTGGCAAACCTGGCTGATCGCCAATCTGGATGAGGCACGCGGCGCGTTTCTGGTGTTTTACGTGCTGATCCTGCTTTTCGGACTGTTCCATCTCTCGCGCCGAGCGCTGGTGCGGTGTGCGCTGTTGGTGTTTTTCAGTTTCAGTGCGATCACGCTGTGGGAGGGCTACCACTTTCAGCTCCACGACCCGGCGCTGGCCGGGTTGCAAGTGTGCGTGTTGCTTATTGTGTTGATCTGGCTGGTGCTCTACGCCCGCTATGTCCAGGCTACGCGTCAGCGCATGCGCCAGCGGCGCTTCGCTTTGCAAGCGCACCAGGACACCCTGCGCGGCATGATGCGCCAGCTCGAAGACCTGGTCGCCACCGACGAACTCACCGGGCTGTTCAACCGCCGCCATTTCCTGCGCCTGGCCTCCCGCGAACTGAACGCCATGGACGCTGGCGTGATGCATGGGCTGGCGCTGATCGACCTTGACCACTTCAAACGCATCAACGATGTGCACGGCCATGCGGCGGGCGACCAGGTTCTGCAAGCCTTTGCCGGTGTCGCGACCGCGTGCCTGCGCGACGGCGATGTGCTGGCGCGTTATGGCGGCGAAGAATTCGTGGTGATGGTGTCCGATTGCGATGCCGAACGTCTGACCGCGTGCTGTGAGCGGTTGCGCATCGCCTTCACCGGTGTCGAGCTGATCGGCCTCAACGTCGCCCATCTCAGTTTGTCGGCGGGTCTGACCTTGCTGGAGCCGGGCGACGATCTCGACGACGCCTTGCAGCGCGCCGATCAGGCGCTTTACCGCGCCAAACGTGACGGTCGCAACCGTTGTGCGGCGGCCTGGGAGAGCGTCGATGCCTGAGTTGCGGGTTGGCGAGCGCCGCTGGTCGGTGGTACCGGGCAGCAACCTGCTCGATGCCTTGAATCAAAACGGTGTGGCCGTCCCCTACAGTTGCCGCGCCGGCAGTTGCCATGCCTGCCTGGTCCAATGTGTGCAGGGGTTACCGAGCGACAGCCGCCCCGATGCCTTGAGCGCAGAGCAACGCCAACAAGGCTGGCGCCTGGCGTGCCAGTGCCAGGTGGTCGAGGATTTGCAAGTGCATACCTTCGATCCCCAGTTCGATGGTCTTCCGGCCGAGGTTGCCGCCGTCGATTGGTTGAGCGCCAGCGTGCTGCGCCTGCGCCTGACGCCGCAACGCCCGTTGCGCTACAACGCCGGGCAACATCTGGTGTTGTGGGCGGGCAATGTGGCACGTCCTTATTCGTTGGCCAGCCTGCCGCAAGAAGACCGCTTTCTGGAGTTTCACCTTGATTGTCGTCAGCCGGGGCAATTTAGCGACGCGGCCCGTCAGCTGAAGATCGGCGATTCGATCCGCCTCGGCGAACTGCGCGGCGGCGCTCTGCATTACGACCCGGACTGGCACACCCGGCCGCTGTGGCTGTTGGCCGCCGGCACCGGTTTAGGTCCGCTGTTTGGCGTATTGCGCGAAGCGCTGCGTCAGGATCACCAGGGCGCCATTCGCGTCATTCACCTGGCCCATGACGCCGACGAGCATTACCTGGCCAAACCCTTGCACGCCATGGCCGATGGCCGCGATAACCTGAGTGTCGAGTGCTGGACTTCGGCCGAGTTGCCGCAGGCATTGGCGCAACTGCGGCTTGTCTCCCGGCAAACCCTGGCCTTAGTCTGCGGAGCCCCCGACAGTGTCGACGCCTTTTCCCGGCGCCTGTACCTCGCGGGATTGCCGCGCAATCAACTGCTGGCCGATGTGTTCCTGCCTCGTGGTTGAGCGCTGATTTTTTCAGACGCGAGACCCCCATGACCGAAACCATCCAGATCGAGCGCGAATGCGGTTTGCTGACGCTGCGCCTCAATCGCCCCGAGAAGAAAAACGCCCTGACCCGCGCCATGTACAGCCATATGGCCGAGGCGCTGAAGCAGGCCGATACCAACCCTGAAATCAACGCCGTGCTGATCACCGGCAGCGCTGAATGCTTCACTGCCGGCAACGACATCGCCGATTTCATCCAACAACCGCCGGGTAGCCTCGATAGCCCGGTGTTCCACTTCATGCTCAATTTGCTGGAGTGCCGCAAACCGGTAATCGCCGCTGTGGCCGGTGCAGCGGTGGGGATCGGCACGACAATGTTGCTGCATTGCGACCTGGTTTACGTCAGCCGTGATGCTCGCCTGCGCATGCCTTTCGTCAATCTCGGCTTATGCCCGGAGTTCGGCTCCAGCCTGATCCTGCCGCGCTTGCTTGGGCATGCCAAAGCAGCGGAGTTGTTGCTGCTGGGTGAAGGTTTCAGTGGTGAACAGGCGGCAGAGTGGGGCATTGCCACTGAAGCGTTGGGCAGTGGCGAAGCAACGTTGGCCAAGGCGCGGGAGATGGCTTTGCGCTTTGAATCGTTGCCGCCGGAAGCGGTGCGTATCAGCAAGCAATTGATGAAAGCGCCGGACCGGGAATTGCTGCGCAAGGTGATCGAAGAAGAGGGCGCGTTGTTCACCCAGCGGTTGCGGTCGCCGGAAGCGTTGGCGGCGTTGACCGGGTTTATCAAGCGGCATTGAATTTTCGGTGACTGGACGGGCCTCATCGCGGGCAAGCCCAGCTCCCACAGGTTTTGAGTTGAACGCTGGATTTGTGGACACCGCCAACCCCTGTAGGAGCCGGGCTTGCCCGCGATGGGGCCCGACCAGACAACACAGTTGTTGGATCAGAAACCAAAAAGCCCCGCCATTCACATGGCGGGGCTTTTGTTTTTCAGCGGTCGGTCACTCAGACCATCGGGTCGCCAACGTGCAGGATTTTCATGCCGTTGGTGCCGCCGATGGTGTGGTAGCTGTCGCCCTTGGTCAGGATGACCCAGTCGCCTTTCGCCACAACGCCCAGTTTGAGCAACTCGTCGATCGCAGCCTGGCTGACTTGCTCAGGCGGCAGGGACGCCGGGTCGAACGGGACGGTGTAGACGCCACGGAACATGGCCGCGCGGGCCTGGGTTTCGCGGTGCGGGGAGAACGCGTAGATCGGCACCGACGAACGGATGCGCGACATGATCAACGGCGTGTAGCCACTTTCGGTCAGGGCGATGATCGCCTTTACACCCGGGAAGTGGTTGGCGGTGTACATGGCCGCCAGCGCGATGCTCTGGTCGCAGCTTTCGAAGACCTTGCCGATACGGTGGCTGGAGGTCTTGCTGGTCGGGTGCTTTTCAGCGCCGATGCAGATGCGTGCCATGGCCTGAACGGCTTCCAGCGGATACAAACCGGCAGCACTTTCCGCCGAGAGCATCACGGCGTCGGTGTAGTCGAGCACGGCGTTGGCCACGTCGGACACTTCGGCACGGGTCGGCATCGGGTTCTGGATCATCGACTCCATCATCTGAGTCGCGACGATCACGGCCTTGTTGTGGCGGCGTGCGTGCAGAATGATTTTCTTCTGAATGCCCACCAGCTCAGCGTCGCCGATTTCCACACCCAGGTCACCACGGGCAACCATCACCGCGTCGGACGCCTTGATCAGTGCGTCGAGGGTGTCGTCGTCAGCCACGGCTTCAGCGCGTTCGATCTTCGCCACCAGCCAGGCAGTACCGCCGGCCTCGTCGCGCAGTTGACGGGCGTATTCCATGTCGGCGGCGTCACGCGGGAAGGACACGGCGAGGTAATCGACTTCCATCTCGGCGGCAAGCTTGATGTCGGCCTTGTCTTTTTCGGTCAGGGCAGGAGCCGTCAGACCACCACCACGACGGTTGATGCCTTTATGGTCGGACAGCGGACCGCCGATCAGCACGGTGCAGTTCAGTTCGGTGGCGGTGGCGGTATCCACGCGCATCACCACGCGGCCGTCGTCGAGCAGCAGCTCGTCGCCTACGCCGCAATCCTTGACCAGGTCGGGGTAGTCGATACCGACTACCTGCTGGGTGCCTTCGGTCAGAGGATGGCTGGTGGAGAAGGTGAATTGATCACCGATCTTCAGCTCGATCTTCTTGTTGGCGAATTTGGCGATACGGATTTTCGGGCCTTGCAGGTCACCCAGCAGGGCGACGAAGCGGCCGTGCTTGGCGGCGAGGTCACGCACCAGCTTCGCGCGAGCCTTGTGCTCGTCGGGGGTGCCGTGGGAGAAGTTCAGGCGGGCGACGTCCAGGCCAGCCAGAATCAGCTGTTCGAGAACTTCCGGCGAGTTACTGGCCGGGCCAAGGGTAGCGACGATTTTGGTACGACGGACGGACATGCAAAGACTCCTGAGTTCAAGCGCTGAGTGAGGCTACTATGCTCTTGGGGTGTAGTCATTGTTCGAATGCACTACTTATTAGCTTTTATCTTTAAACGATAGTGACCAGCAGCCTGAAGATTTAGCACAACGGGTCGATACAGAGCTCAAGACAGGAGAACCCCCATGCGATTCGCGCTCATTGCCGTCCTTGCCCTCAGTGTGACGGGCTGCGCCCGTTGGTCGATGAACCATCATTTGAATCTCGCCTACAGCGCCTACGACCGTGGCAATTGCGAGCAGGTGATACTCGAACTTTCAAAAGTCGAGCGCTCCAGCCGTGCGCGGCCTTATGTGTGGCCGGAAGTGTCGATGATGCGCGGCCAGTGCCTCGAAAAGCAGATGCTGTTTATCGATGCGGCGCAGACTTACCAGTACATCATCGAGACGTACCCGCACAGCGAATACGCCTACCGCGCCCGCGCGCGTCTGGAAACCCTGGAGAGCCAGGGCCGTTACCCGCTGCGAAGCGCCGCAGCCGTGCCCCCGAAGCAGTACTGATTGCAGTCGTCACGCAAGGGCTGGCTCACTGGCGGTGGTGAGCTATAGTCCAAGAGATCGGTTTTAGAGCTTTGCTTCTAAACCCGAGTGCATACCTGTGATCGGCAGGAGTAAGCGTCAGCGGTTGCATGGACTGTCGCACCGGGATCAGGGAGAACGCGCCTTCACTTCTATCAATAAAGAGGAAGACCCGTTCCGAAGCAGTAGTGCGGCCCTGCTTAAGGGTCTTGCTGGGCCATTTGCGCATGTTTACCAACCGCCGGATCACGCGGCATCAACTGCCGTATTTCCTGAAAGTATTCAACAGCGTCACCGACAAACCCATAGGCTTTCTCGGCAACGTGTCTGAAGACGGGCTGATGCTGATCAGCC
Organism: Pseudomonas sp. P4_C8; assembly: GCF_056401975.1. Lineage (NCBI taxonomy): Bacteria > Pseudomonadati > Pseudomonadota > Gammaproteobacteria > Pseudomonadales > Pseudomonadaceae > Pseudomonas > Pseudomonas sp. P4_C8. Next base: position 62,732 of record NZ_JBFUIH010000008.1, read on the forward strand.
AGTTGCCCATGATGGTGGGCGTCGACTTCGACCTGCGTCTGAAAATCCCCGCCACCAATGGTTGCCTGCAGGTCATCGACCTGGCGGCGAGTTGCCTGTGGTGCCATGAAGACGAAACGCCGCAGCACTACGACTCCGGGTTCAGCCTGCAACGGGCACCGCCGGAGTATGGGCAATTGGTGGAGGCGTTGAGGCAGTACTTCAGTTTTCAGCCGTTGCCGGCGTCTGCCTGAGTTTAGCGGCGCTCTCACTATTGCCATCGCGAGCAGGCTCGCTCCCACACTGAATCTCCTGTGTTCACAAATCCTTTGTGGGAGCGAGCCTGCTCGCGATGGCGTCATTACAAACAACAAAGAATGACCGGCAACGGCTACTTCGTCTTGATCGCCCGCTCGTTATCCAGCGACCGCTCCACCAGCATCAACCCCAACTCACTCATCTGATAAATCACCATCGCCAGATGCCGTGGCCTGTCCTCCAGGCTTTCGGCCAGGTCGAGCAGCAGAATGCTGACCGACGAAAAGGTCTCGTAGGTCTGGATGGTCAGGGCTTCGGGGTTGGCATCCGGGACAACGGTGAACATTTTCATGGCGCGGTCCTGGGAAGTGCGAAGGGATTCGACGTCGGGTTTGAGGTAATGGTCGAGCGCCTTGTCTGCGGCAGCGTGGAGCTTTCTTGAATCGAGGGTGGCGTAGGGGGAAACCGGGTCGGTTTCGGGGGGTGGATTGGGTGTTGGTTTGAACATATTTTCGTACTCGATTGGGGCTGCCTCGACCTCGCGACTAAACGAGGGGTGGCGGCTGTAAGCAGGTTAGTCGACCGGTGAGTACGAGAACCGGCGCGCCCGAGAGCGCCCTGCGAACAGCCACCATCAAGTGCGGGGGATAGGGAAAACCCGACTGGATGACGCCTATGCACATCGTACAAACACCGGGCGACTAAACCCGATCGCTGATTGGCAGCGACACGGATCAAGTTACGGGGCAGGGCCAAGGTGCACAAGCCGGCGGATTCTGGCGGATGTGTAGTCCGTTGCGCAAGGTTGTGTAGTCAATGAGCCGAAGGGCGAAGGCGCGGCCTTGATCGCGCAAAGCAGGAGGGTGCCGCTCGTCGGAACTGTCAGATTTTACAGGTTGGCAACTTCTGGGTTCGCAGTTAGAAAGAAAGCCTTGGGCTTTCCACAGCAGGCTGCGAAGGAGTGAGATCATGTCCGAAGATGAAAGCAAGTTCCGTGAGACTGAGCGCAGTCGCGTTGAAGATGTCAGTGAAGGGGAGACTTTGCCGTCGACCGACATGGAAAACCCGGATACCCGCGTAGCTATTAATCCGGTCAGATTTCCCTATATCTATGATGGGTTAATAGTGAGCCAGGATGAGTCGTTTGAGTACCGCATAGACGTCGATGGTAATCACCAGGTTTGGCTTCAGGTCATGATAAATGACATAGAGGATTGGTTTTCTCACGGCAAATGGACCGCAGGAAATGCATGGCACTCTAGCCGATTCAGTTACAAAAACAATTCAGGTCCTTTAAAACTGAATCATTATTGGCAGTACGGGAGTCAGAATTCAGGCTGGCACACCATTGATCTTTATATGAGTACCTTGCCCAAAATTGACAATGCTGCAACGTTTACAAATGTCATTACAGGAACGGGCGGCGATGCCACTACCCTCAGGATTTGTTCGGTTGGCGGGCGTCCAATCAGTGGGGATTTTCAGTCAAGTAACGGTAGATGGTCGACTACATTAAATGGCAATTCAGGAACGTATGAAATATACGTCGAGCAATCCGTTCCAAACTTTGACTCTCGGAAATCCGCTGTAAAAAACATAACTTACCTAAAATCACCAAGCTTCTTAACCCCCCTCGAAAATGCGGACGTGGTCGCGTCAAAAAATATAGTAATCACTGGTAGTCAAGGAGCAGTTGGTCAAGTCATCCAAATCGTCAATGAGGGCGGAAGTAAAGAATTGGGTCGGGGTATTGTCGACGTTGGAGGAATGTGGACAATACCCATTGATTTGAGTGACAGAACAGGAAAGGTAACTATTGCGGCTCGGCATTTGCTGTCGGGTAATGAAGCATGGTCTCACCGAAGTTTTATTGTGGTGCCTCCAGTACCTTCAGTGCCTGACATTTACATGCCTGGCACCGGTGCTATCACTGATATGCGAGGGCCAATATCCGGAACAGGTGCTGTTGCAAATGCCATTGTCGAAGTACTTAAGGACCTTGATCATTCGTTCAAGATCGGGGAGGGGATCGCAGGTCCGCAGGGGCAGTGGACCATAACAAGATTCGACAGGGATATGCCCCCCGGTCCGTTTTCGATTGTCGCGCGACAAATTGTCGGAGGTGTGCCTTCTGATGAGAGCGCAGCCCGGTCGTTCAAAGTCCGTCCCCCAGCACTGACCGCCGTCACCATTTCATATCCAACCGAAACCTCGCTCAAGTTCTCAGGCACTGGCCACACCGGCGCAACGGTCGAGATCACTGTCGTCAGCGGGCCGGGAGGGACGCCGCCGTCCGCTGTCACAGTGACAGGTGGCCGGTGGGAAACCACCGCGACCAACTGGCCGTTTGGCACCTACAGCCTGAGGGCGATTCAGAAAGTCTCGGACAATGCCAATGGCTGGATTGAGTCACAGCCTTACGCATTTACCGTCAACCGGGTGCTGCCGGATCCGAGCGACATAAAGTGCACGACGGAATACCGGCCGACCTTCTCCGGCAATGGCACCAACAACGCTACGGTGAAGATCGCTGATCCCGGTGGCAGAACCTTCCCCGCCCCTAACGCGCTCGTGTCCGCAGGCAAGTGGTCGAGCCAGGCATCCCAGGTGTGGGGGCCGACATTCAAGCGGGATGTTCATGTCAGGCAATTTCTGGATAGTCAGCAGTCGCCGACCTGGGTCCCCCTCATAGTCACCATCCCACCATTGGCACCTATCATTGGCCTGGTGGTAGAGGACGGTTTCTCTCCAAAATTCTCCGGCACCTGCTGGTCAAATGCAGTCGTTGAACTCACGTTCAGCGATGCCCCCACCATCAAGCATCCTGCCATCGTTACCGGCCCAAACTGGACCTTTCAGCGCGGGACTGGGTTTGAGCCGGATGTTGTCACTCACACCGTCACCGTAACCCAGACGGCTGCCTCGCAAACATCGCCCGCTGCGTCTGAAACCTTCAAGGTCTACACGCCCATTCCCCAACCGCTGTTCACTAAACCCGAGCCCGACTCTGAGGTCGGTCGCGACATGACGGTCGAGGGTCGGGACGGCATGGCCGGGGCCACGATGCAGCTGCGCGATGCTCAATCCGGGCGGGATCTGGGAGACCCCAAGCTGCTGACAGCCGACGGTGAGTGGTCAATCGAACTCACCGGTCTGAGCTTTCGAAAGTACACCATCGATGCGCTACAAACGCGCTATGAGCGGCCATCCCCCCGCAGCGACATGGTCGATTTTGAGGTGGTGCTGCTGCCACCGGTCTTTACACAGCCAACGGAAAACGGCGATCTGCCACGAACCGCGACGCTTGAGGGGTGGGCCACATCGGGTGCGCGGGTCGAGGTTTGGCTCGATGGTGCTGCCGAGCCTTTGTTGAAGGATATTCCCGTGGGCACGGATGGCCGCTGGAAGGCCGAGGTGACCTTGCCGGTGGGGGCCAAAATCATCCGGGCCAGGCAAACCTTTGAAGAACGGACATCCCGGGATAGTCGCCCGTTGAACTACAACGTCGTGCCGGCGGCCCCGTATATCGAAACCCCGGCACTGGACGAACAGCTCGGTCGGCGGGTGGTGGTGTCAGGTTTTGGCGTGCCAGGGGATACCGTGACGGTGAAACTGAGGGACGCTGCGTTGACGGTGCTGGGGCAGAGTCCGGTGCTGGAGGATCGCACCTGGTCGGTGACGCTGATGCTCGATCAGCCTGGCGGTCGCTATGGCCTGGTGGCTGTGGCGTCGTGCGACGGTTTCGAATCGGCCGAATCCCCTGAACGACCGGTCGTGCTGGGTACGTTTGTGCCGTCCATTAATGTGCCGGCGGCGGGATGTTGGGTCAGTGATCCGGTTCACTTTGAAGGTCAGGGTAAACCGGGAGTCGGGCGCGTCATGAGCTGGTTCAACCCTGAGCAGGTGTGGGCGCCGAATATTGCCGTCAGCACCAGTGGCTGGCAGGGCAGTGCGGAGCAGCCGCTGCCCGACGGCGGCAATTGGTGCCGGTTCAGGCAGACCCTCACTGACGATGGGGATGGCGCGACGGTGTCCGATTGGGTGGACAGCCAACGCTTCGAAATCCTGCCGGCGTCCCCCAAAGCCTGAATCAACTTCTCGATGAACGGTCGCCGGTACTGTCAGTTATGACAGTAGACGGTGGTCGGTTTCAGGCGCCAAATCTCTTCAATCAATCGCACGGCCTGACAGGCTTGTCAGGCTGTTCAGGACCGTTATCGGCTCAAGGAACCTGACCATGGCTGACTCCCGCCCCGTCTCGCAATTGCTGAACCAGGTCTTCAGTGAAGAACAACGCGCACAGTACGCTGCTCTCAACACTTACATCGAAGACGGTGGTTCGATTTTTCCTCTGGTGGAAAAGGGTGTGCAGGGGCTGGTGAAGGAATACAACGTGAGCCCCGATGACGCCCGCCGATTTTTGCGGCGGGCCAACAGCATGGCCATTTATGTGCGCCGACAATTCATCGAGCACAGCTTGCGCGGTCATGAAACAGATGAGGCTGGGGCGACCAGTGGTTTGTTGTCGATGGTTTCGGGACCCAGTTTCGAAACGCTGTTCAGGCCTGAGTTCGCCAGTTTTTGCCCGTCGCAAGCTCTGGAATCTCTCGCTTCGCCAGTGGCGTATCTGATCGAGCTGTTGAGGTGGATCGAGCAGCGTATCGAGTCCGTTTCGAGCAGCAACGAAAAGCTGCCGCTGCATGAGCGACGCAAGGACCTGAAACCGCTGTCGGTCGATTTCAATGCGGTGTATCGATCGGTGTCTGCGGTCGACATCATCGTCCCGGTGCTGGAAACCTTCATCGCCGAGCACGATGCCAGACTGGATATTGAAGACGCGATGATCGAGGCGCGATATCCCAATGGGCTGCCCTATTATCAGCACTGGGTGACCCTGGATGCGGTCGCCCGTCACCAAGGCCTTTCGGTCGGCAATTTTGCGCACCTGGTGGACATCTCTGCCCCTTATTTTTTGCAACGCCAGGCGTGGGATGCCGACGCGGGGCGTGCCCTGGCTCACGCATCACGGCTGGGGCCTTATCAGCGACGGTTGCTGACCGAGGAGCCTGCAGACTCTGAAAGTCGCGACGCTTTTTATTTACAGAACTTCGGTGCCGGGGGCGTGGCGTGGCAGAACCTTAACCAGGTGCCATTCTTTGGTGAGCGAACCAAACTCGACACCCTGGGGCTGGAGGCCTTGCTGTCGGTACGAGGTTTCGCCCCCGTGCGCTCTGCCAACGTGACGTACCCGCAAAACAAGCCTGTTGAGCCGGAAAGCTGGCGCTCCGGTTCGGTTTACCTCAATGCCAATAGCGACCCCGCGGTCAGCATTACGGGTAGCGGAACCGGCCCTTCATTCCTGCATAAATTATCAGCGGATCCAACCGACGAAAATGGGCTTGAGCGATACGACCGAATGAACCGCAAGTTGCGTCTGGATCAGTGGCTGGAGCTGCCCAGCGATCAGGTGGATGCGTTGTTGGTGGCGGCCATCAGGGCTGAATCGCGCAGTAGCGCATCAGACAATGCCTGGTTGATCACGGAAAAAGTCGTGCATGCGCTGGGGTTGTTTCAGTCGTTACGCGAGCGCTACGGGTGTACGGCGCCAGACTTTGCCGCGTTTATCAACGAGTTGTCGATTTACGGTCGCGGTGAAGCGCTCTCGCAGTTTGATCAAGTCTTCAATGGCCAGGGCGACTACCGCCAACCGATGTTGCTCGATGACGGTGAGTTCTCGGTGTTGCCCATCCAGGGCGATTCCGAATTGACGATCACCCAGTTGTGCAGTGCGTTGGGGATCGATCTGCAGACCTACCGATACCTGGCCATGGCGATTGCCGGTGCGCATGGCGTCACCGACAACAAACTCAAGCGTACCGCTGCGGTCATCTCCAGTTTTTATCGCCTGGTGAAGCTGCCCCGTCTGTTGGGCATGACGCCGGTCGAAGGCGTCCTGATGCTGACGTTATTGGGTGGGGAAGAATGGCTCTACGGTCTGGCGGGTACTCCCCGGATCCATTCGACCCAAGTTGACACACCCGATGTGCTGAACCTCATTTACGCCCTGCATTCCTGTGTGGGGTGGTGCGCAGACCGCAAACTTGCGGTGCTCTGGATGTTGCAGCACATCTCACAACCTCAGGCATTGGCCACCGATTCTGACGATGAGCGCCAGTTGTTTGAAAAAGTGCGCAGCCTGTTGTCAGGCGCTCAGCTCACCCACTCGGCGTTACTGATGGCAGGTGTGCCACCGCTGGCGAACGCAAGCTGGCTGGATTTGCTGACGATGCTGGTCGATGCTGACGGGCTGGTCCTGGCGTATGCGGGTACGCAAGCCGAGTACCTGGCCTTTGCCCGGCAGGCGCTCGACGGGGCGGTGAAGGATGGCCTCGGTGAGAGCGATGAAGTCGCACGCGCTGCCATTGTCGAGAAAATGCTCGCCGTGCTTTTGCAGGCCCAGGAGGCTCAGGCGTCGGTGATCAAGGAGTCGCTGGCAGTTTATGCGGGCGTCAACGCCGAGCAGGCGTTTCAAGTGCTGGCCTGGGCCAATGCAACGGTGCACCAATTGTTGCGTCAGGTGTTCGAACGCACCCTGTCGGATCGGGAAGACTCCTTGCGGGGACGCAACGAGCAGCCTGACCCGCTGCTTGTACTGTTGGCCGATGTACGCCGTCGCAGTGCGGTGGTGGCGAAACTCGATCTCGGCGCCCAGCTGTTGCAGGACTACCTGGATTACGGCCACAAGGCCTGGCTCGATCAGGAGGACAAACATGCGTTCACGGTGAGGACGCTTTACTACCTGACGGTGCTCACCCGGGCGTTTGAGTTGAGCGAGAAGCCTGCGCAGAAACTGCTCGATTATCTGCGTGAGGTCAATGCCTTGCCTGACAACCTGAGCGTTGATGCTGAGCGTCTGGCCCAGCAAGCGGCTACGATTCGTCTGGCGGAGTTTTTCGACTGGAGTGTTCAAGAGGTGCGCGAGTGTGTCAGTCGCATCGACCCGGCACTCAAGATCCTGAAAAACCTGACCCAACTGGATCTGTTGATGCGCATTCGGGTCATGGCGACGAAGACCGGCATGGATGCCTTGACGATTTTTTTGATCGGCACCCTGCCAGAGGCCGTGGACAAGTCGAAGTACAAGGATGCTGCCGAGCATGCGTTGCTGAGCCTGTCCGGATCCCCTGTGCCTCAGATGGCGTTCACGGAGGATTTGCAGCAGCTCGTTACCTTGACCTGTGTGCCGGACAAGACCGAAGTGGTGGCCAGCAAGCCCGGCGAGAAAATCACCTTCACCGTGACCCTCAAGGATATCGACGCAAAGCCGTTGAGCGGCGTCAAGGTTCACTGGCTTGCCACGCTGGGCAGTATTGCCACCGGGAAAACGGACGTCGATGGCGTGGTCAAGGCAGAGTTCTTGCCCGGCAAGGTCATGGGCACGGACACCCCGCAGTTCTGGCTGGATCTGTTCGAGCCGCAGTACGCCCCCACCATCCATGTTGTCGCTGACGCGCAGTCACTGCAGTTTCCGCCTTCGCTCATGTCGCCGGTGCCGTTGGGCACCGTGCCCCACGGTCAGGAAGTCGAACTCTACGCCACGTTGATGGACCAGCATCTAAACCTCGGGAAAAACAGCCTCGTGCGATGGAGCTACGAGGTTGTGGGCGATACCAAAACGCCTTTGCTGGTTATCCGGCCGGAGCAGACCTACACCAACCAGGAGGGGTTGACGCGAGTGTTTGCCTCCAGCCCTACCGGCGGAAAGTTTGAGATCCGCGTTTTGTCCGAAGCAGGAGAAACCGAGGCTCATTTCGAACCCATCACGTTCGACGGCGAGGAGGCAGGCCAATGATTGCCATCGCTGACTGGACCTGCGTTCCCGGCTCACACCCTCAGGAGAAAGGACTATGGCACTGAACAATATGGCTGGCCTGCTCGAAAAGCGCCGTAATGCACTGGTCGAGTTCTGCATCGGGAAGTTCGGGAGCGGAGAATCGCCAAAGTACAGCTTCCTGAAAACCCCGGCAGACCTGTTCGAACTGCTGCGCATGGATCCCCTGGACAACTACCCGGTTCAGAGTTCCCGGGTGGCCGAAGCGACGAGCTGCGCCCAGCAGTTTATCCATGCCGCGTACCGCAAGCTGGAGCCGGGCTATGCGACGATCGAGTTCGATAAAAGAGATCTGGCGACTTGGGAGCTTTACAGCAATTACCCGGATTGGGCCGCGCGGCAACTGATCGCGATTTACCCGGAAAATTTCATGACCCCCTTTGTGCGACAGCGCAAGACCAGCCTGTTCAAAACCCTGGAAAACAATCTCAATCAGACCCGCCTGAACAGCGATTCGGTACAGGCAGCCCTGCAGGATTACCTGAAAACGTTCGAGCAGACCTGCAACCTGGACGTGATCAGCAGCTACATGGACGGTGCCTCGCCGGCACGCGCCGATTATTACTTTGTCGGTCGCCAGCGGGTGCCGCCTTTTCAGTATTTCTGGCGCAAGGCTGAGGTGGAACTCTCGCCAGCCGATGTCGCCCTCAATCCCGCGGTGTGGAATGAATGGCAGCCGGTGGATATTCCGGCCGGAGCCAAGGTGTTGGACATTCGCCCGGTGTTCTGGAGCGGGCGGTTGTGCCTGGTGTGGGCCGAGTGGCGGGACAAGGTCGAGGGAGCGGATGGCAAGAGCATACCGCCGTGGCTGGACATCAATCTGGCGTTCATGAGTCAAAACGGCCAGTGGTCGGCACCGCTGAACATGCACAGCTCCGCGCAGATGGCAGATCACTCCCAGGACAAAAACGTTCGACTGATTGCGACCGTGTGGGCCGATCATCACAACCCCAAGGGCAAGTTGGGGGTGTTGTTGACGAACCGCAAAGGGGACGGGAGTGAGGCCGGTCTGAATGTGACAGCGGTACGCGATGTGCTTTTCCGTCCCTTGCCCGAAGACGATGGCGGCTGGCTGAAGCACGCTGCGGACAAACGCTTTGTCGCCGCCGAAACGGTGCAGCATCCGTTGCTGAACCAGCCGACCATCGCTGCCGCTGTGGCCACGCCAGGGACCTTGGCGCCTTACCTGGATGTGCAGGCCGTGGCGTTTCGGGTCGGTGAAGAGGATGTGCTGATTGTCCAGGGACTTTTGAGGCCCACGGGAGAAACCCGTACCGATAACGTTGAATTGGAATTGACATTGAAAAACCCAGCCGAAGGCGACCCGGCACCGATTAAAACCTCCAAGCCAATTGCCGGTGGCTGGGGCACCGAATGGCAAGTCTTCAAGCGGGGGAAAGGTGCATGGGGGACGCCGACCTTTACTTTTGGCAGTGCCACGGGTGGATATGGACTTAAAGAATTTGCATTGACGATTGCCAACGTAACGGACTTCAACCCGTCGGCATTGCTCAAAAACACTTCCAATGCGGCGCAGTTTATTGCTTTCAACCAGCCAGACTGGACGCTTAAATTTACCCGTCTGAATTCGCTGTTCGGCCCCGAGCTGGTGCAACGCTCCAATGTTTCCGTGGATGCCGTACTTGATTGGGACACCCAGTTTCTGTCGGAACCGCCCCCCGGTTCTGCAACGATCAGCGAGCCGAACGGTGCATTCAACGGCGCCAATGGCTTGTTTTTCTGGGAGCTGTTTTTTCATTTGCCTCATCTGGTATCAACGCGCCTGCGCACGGAAGATCGTTTTCTGGAGGCGCAAAAATGGCTGCATTATCTGTTTGATCCGCAGGCGCCGGCGGACATTACAAAAGCAGTAAATCCTAAACCGCTTTACTGGCGCTGCCGGCCATTGAACGTCGTCAAAGGCAATGTGGGCTTTGAAACCCGCGCACCGACCGATCCGGACGCCATCGGCTATTCCGCGCCCTACCATTTCCAGATCCTGGTGTTTACTGAATACGTCAAGAACCTGGTCGCCTGGGGCGATTGGTATTACCGCCAGCTCACCCGTGACAGCCTGGTGGCGGCCAAGTTGTGTTACGTCCAGGCCGAGTTCTTCATGGGTAAGGCCCCTACGGTGCGCACAGTGAACCGTTGGGAAATCGACACGGTGGAGGGCCTTTTGGCCAAGAGCCTGTCGCGACCGGCGCTTGAGCAATTTGAACAAACCCTCGGGTTCAGCCTGGCGGACTTTCCTGTCGGCGCCGACGAACCGCCCGAGCTCGGGTTGCTGGCGAACAATCCTTTCAAACTCCCGATCAATGATCAGTTGCTCGCGATGTACGACTTGCCCGGCCAACGCCTGCATAACCTGCGCAATAATCTCACCCTTGACGGCAAGTCGATGGAGATCCCGCTTTTCAGCCCTCCCACCGATCCCAATCAATTGTTGCAAGACCTGGCGGCCGGGGGCATTGGCGCGCCAAGACCCATGGGCGGGCGTCTGGTGGTCGGTGCTTTCCGTTGGCGCGTGATTTTCGAGGCGGCGTTGCGTGCCGTGCAAACCCTGCAGGAATACGGCAACCAGGTGCTGCGCTTGCTTGAGCAGCGGGATCGGATCGAGCAGGAAGAAATGCAGCAAGACCATCTGGTGAAACTGGGCACCTATGCCCAGACCGTGCAGGAATATGCCATCGACCAGTTAAAGGCGAATGTGGTCGCGCTGGAGCAAAGCCGAGCCGTGGCGGCGGAACGGGCCGATGCCTATGCGGCACTCTATGACGAAAATGTGTCGGCGGTTGAATACGAGGTCATGGAAAGTCTGCAGGAGTCAAAAAAACTGTCACTGGTGTCCTCAAGCATCAAGCCAGCAGCCGGGGTGCTGGCTGCACTGCCCAATGTGTTCGGTTTGGCCAATGGTGGGTTTCGTGTCGACGAAGCCATCAATGCCGTGTGCTTTGGACTGGACATCGCTTCGGCGGTCAAGCAACTGGACGCGGACAAACAAGCCACCACCGAAGCCTATCGTCGTCGTCGCAACGAATGGGAGATGCAACGTAATCAAGCGACAGCGGAGATCCGGGCGATCGATGAGCAGATCGGTGCTCAAAGGCATGCCGTCGAGGCGGCCAAAACCAGCCTGCAGCAGACCCTCACGGCCAACAGCCAAGCGCTGACGGTTTACAACTTCCTCAAGAAGCGTGCGACCAATGCCGAACTGTTCGGCTGGTTGCTGGGCCAGTTCAAGGCCCTGCATTATCAGGCGTACGATGCGGTCGTCAGTTTGTGCCTCAACGCTCAGGCTTCGTTGAACGCGGAAACCGGCGATTACGACGCGAATCTTCCCTTGCCTCAGGTCTGGCTGGATAACCGTCACGGCTTGACCGCAGGCGAACACTTACGCGGGCATTTGTTGCGCATGGAGCGTGAATACCTGCAACGCCATGAGCGACGGCTGGAACTGGTCAAAACCGTATCCTTGCGGCAATTGTTTGACGACAAGGTCGAACCGCAAGTAGGGATCGACAACTGGACGTCTGCGCTGCAGCAGTTGCAGGACCGGGGGACACTGGAATTCAAGCTTACCCAGCTGCTGTTCGATCGCGATCATCCGGGGCATTACTGCCGACAAATCAGCTCGATCGAGGTCGATCTGCCGGTGCTGACCGGCCCTTACGAAAATGTACGAGCAACCTTGTTGCAGATCACCAGCATGATCGCGACCAAGGCATCGAGTCAGTCTGTGAGGTATTTGCACAACCCGGACGGTGCCACAGGCCCCTCCGACGTGCAGGTCAACCTGCGCAGTGGTCAACAAATCGTCTTGTCGATGGGGATTGCCGATAACGGCATGACGGCCATGAAACCTGATGAAGGGTTGCTCAACCCCTTCGAAAACACCGGGGCAGTGTCGCGCTGGACGTTGAACTTTCCACGGCCGACAAAAACGTCGCAGCACGCCATGCTGCTGTCGTTGACGGACATCATTCTGCGGATCCGTTTCACAGCCAAAGCCGGCAAGCCAACCTTCGCGCGAACCGTCGAAGACCTGGTAACCCAAGCTGAAAACCCGGAGCAAAACCCAACCGTCGAAGGAGCCGTCCGTCATGAATGAACCGATCATCCAGGCCAATCAAAGTCTGATCCGCAATGGCGATTTCAAGCAGGGGTTTTCCGATTGGAAGAAAGGTTCGAATAATCCAGGCTGGTTGAGTACCGCGCGTGAAATCCATGAAGGCGAATTTATTCGTTTTCTGAAGTCTGGAAACAAGTCTTCGGTCAGTCAGCGGTTGGAGGTCCCAAAGGATCCCATTGAGCAAGCGCGCTATGTCCTCGGTTTCTGGTGCGAGACACGGCACACCGAAGCGGGCACGCTGAAGATCAGTATTGATGGGCAGCAAGAGACTTTGGTAATCCCGTTGCCGCCGGGTGCATCTCGGGATGTGGAGGAGGATCAGGCGCGGATGAGGAACGGTCAGCCGCTGGAGTTCAAGCCGATCAAGTACGAAGTTGAACTGGCGCTGCCATTCAGTGCCGGGGACACGCTCACCGTCGACGTGTCCAGCCCGGCCAATGCCCCCAATGACCCCATTTCGGGCATCTGCATCACCCGAATCAATCTCCAATTGCATCTGGAGCCAGCGGTGATGCAAGGGCTGATGCTGGATGAAGAACCGGTGTCACCTGCTGCGACGCTGTACCTGTGCCTGGGGGCCTCCGCGAGCGAGGCTCACCGGTTGAAATTCCTGCCCGCGCCAGACAATGCCTGGCGGGACACCCGCGCAGCGTTGAGCAGTGACGACAATCCGTTTGGCGCGGTTGTCGCAGTGCCGGAATGGGGCGTGGATCATCCGTTAGAGGATCCATGGCAGCTTGATTGCCCGTTGATCGGCGATGAAGAGCCCTACCTGTTCTCGATGAACCTGGTTAACCAGTACACGGCTGAGCCTTACCCGGTGAATGTGTCGCTGGGGCATCATCGTTTGGTGTTTCGTGAGGTGCTTGAGGCGGCGTATTACCCGGTGCTTGAGTACGGGCAGCGTGTGCGTCTGGGTGTGCAAGTGGCGTCGTATTACACCGGCCAGTCCCTCAGCGGGCGAACGGTGATCTGGACGCTTGAAGGACAAGGGGTGAAAGGCACTGGCGTCACGAATGATCAAGGCTGGGCTTACTTCGATTTTGAACCGGTGGCAGCGGGTAACGTTGTCATTCAGGCCTCTGTCGACAGCCCCTATTACGCCGCTGGTGTGGTCACTCAGGCGTTGGAAGTTCGGGTATTGGCGACGGATCCGTGGAAGGAAGTATTGGCGGTCGTCGAGGGCGATGAGAAGCGTTGGGAGGAAAAAACCGGCTATCCCAATCGGGGCTCGGATTATCCGGTGACGGTGAAACTGCCTGCGGACAACCCGTTGTTGGGCACGGAACTGTCGTTGCACTGGAGCGGTGATTCCCATGAACAATTGGGGGTTGGTGTCAGCCCGCCGCTTGAGGAATCGGTGCCGGTCATCGGTCGCGATATGGCCTGGACCCTGACGAGCGAGGATCGTCTTGACGGTCGGTTTTATCTGGAGCTGGTCTGCTCGAAGCTGTTGTCTCCTTCACCGAAAAAAACCATGTCGCTGGCGCGCAATCTGGTCAAGGTCGGCGAGGTGCGTGAGGCCAACAAGTTTCCGGTGGTGGATGAAAACGAAAGCGTGCTGTTGCGGGTGCAGGTGGTGCATGTCGTGGCCAGTGGCGACGGTGATCCGGTGAACAACGCGTGGGTCGACTGGATAACCCCTGAAGGCACGATTGCGACCCGATCCGGTGCCGGTGGCTGGGCCAGTGTGTTGTATACGCCGAAAGTCGCTGGGGATCAGGTCGTCGAGGCCAGCATCAAGGCCCATGAAGAGGCCGTTGCGATTGAACAGCTTTTTGATGTGAAGGCGATTGCGACCAGTCCCTGGAAGCGTGAAGTCAAGATCCTGCTGGATGAGGTGGAGGTCGAACGCAATACGCTCGGCGTGCTGTGTCGGCGTGGCCAGACACATACCTTGAAAGTTGTTCCGGTCGCCGGCAGTTCGTGGGTTGGAAAAAACATCAGTTTGCACTGGCGAGGTGCAGCCCCGGATATCGGATTAGTGCCTGCTGACCTCGGAACGCCCAAGGCTTTGGTAGCAGACGGCGTGGAATGGAAACTCGTCTCACAAGCGAATGACAGCCTCAGCAGTCTGTTTGAACTGGAGCTACACCTTGAAGGCGAATTAACCGTTCGAGAGCTATCCGGGCGCTTGATGTCCGGGGATCTGACGGAAGAAGTGAGCCTGATGCTGGATCAGATTTCGGCAACGTTGGTCGGTCGATCGTTCTATCCGTGCCTGGGTGCGATTCATCGCTTCAACGTTTTGCCTAATGCGCTGAGCCCGTTGGTGGGACTGGATTCCTCGCTGGCGTGGTCGGGGACGCCGGCCGATCAGTTAGGGGCAACGGTTCAACCCACTTTGAACCTGCCTCAAACGATCACCGACGGCGGTGCTATCTGGTCATTGGACTTCACCGCCAGTCAGCAACCCGGCCAGTTCGCCTTGGCGTTGGCACTGCCTCAGTTGAACTTCGTTGCCAGCGCCAAGCCGATGATGCTGGCGCACAACAAAATCAGGATCGAGTCGTGGCGTGAATCGCCGGTGGATCCGGTGGTAGGGCAGGAGCCTGCGTGGCAGTGGGTTCAGGTGTTCTCTCATTTCACCCAGCACGCTGTGAATCAGGTGCCCGTGACATGGACGACGCCGCAGGGGCCAAGGGTGGTGCATACCGATAACGAAGGTTGGTCCGGTATTGATTTTTCGCCGGTAATCGATGGGGCACATGAAGTACAGGCGTTGGTGGTCAGTGCTTTCGACAGCTTTGAAGATAAACGCGTGATGGGGGTTACGGCACTGGCGAGCGATCCGTGGGAGGGGCTGTCGGTCAGGTTTGACGGCGGATTGGCTCACGCCTGGGGCGAAAAGACCTACTTCCCGCGTCGCAAAGGTGAACACATGTTTGAGGTGTCGGCTCCCCAGAACAGTCCGTTGTTTGATCGTGACTTGACACTCGGCATGACGGGGACAGGGCCTGACGAACTGGGAATCAGGTTTTTGTTGGGGGCCTTGGGGGTACCACGCAAGTTTTTCAATGTGGTGAATTTGCAGTATCAGTTCAAGGCGGGCGATCTGAAGGACGCAAGTTTTGCGTTGCGATTGTCATCGGAACGGCTGGCGAGTCTTTCGCCAGCGAACGCGATGTCATTGGGGGAAGGCGCGCAGGTGGTGAAAATCGCCGGGAACAGCCGCGTTGATCAGACGCTGGATTGGGGGCAGGAATTTTTAGGGCAGGTCACCGTAGTGTCGGCCATCAGTGGCAAGGCGATGGTGGGATGGGTGGTGACGTGGCGTAGTCCTGATCTTGGAGTCGTGACCACTGTGACTGATTATTACGGGGTGGCGAGAGTTCGCTTCGTTCCCGAAACTCCTGGAGAGGCTGAGTTGACGGCAACGGTGGGGGATAGGGAGTCGGTTGCGTTGTCGTATTTCCTGAATGAGCCACGGGAAATACAGACTCTGTCCAGTCCGGATCCTGCCGGATTTCCCGGAGATGAGGTCTCGGCCGACGCTATCGTTGTCTCAGCTATCACTGGCGAACCTTTGTGGGATGTAGAGGTAATGTGGGACTTCCCGGGCGTGACGATTGCACCAACGAGAACTAACAAAGAAGGGAAAACGAGTGTGATGTTCAGGCTTTCAGCGAACATGCCGAGTGTTTTGGGAGCCTCTGTGCGAGGTGGAAAGGCGGGATGGGATACGGCACTGCTAATGTTTACTGTTGAGGATCGGCAGCTAGCCTTTGTTCAACTCATCGGCAATGGCCAATATTATGTAGGGCAAACGGCGCGCCTCAGCTGTCGGCTGGTTGATAACACCACTGGAGAAGGTGTCGTAGGTGTAGACGTCGCCTTTTTCAACAATGGCGTATTCGATGTTTATGTGAAATCGGCTGATCAAGGCGTCTTGAGTAGACATTATCAATCGGATCGATATCAGCATTACGAAGTACTCATGCGGTTCCTAAACTCTGACGGTACAGTTAACGTTGAACAACGTGCAGGTATCGTATTCCTGGAGCGCTAGGGGTCCATTGATGGACGTAATTGCTCATAGCGCTGCCGCCTTCTTCCACCCCAAATACCGCGTCACCAACTCGGCCCCTAACTCCTGGGGTCGAGCATCCACCACCAGCACTCCATGAGCCTTCAACCGCTCATGGAGCTGCGCCCTGTCATTCAAATAATCCACCGTCCCGCAATAGGCCAGCGCCTCTGGCAAGGTCTGCACCGGGGCGTGCCGTAGATTATCGAGCAAGTCCTCACGCAGGCTCGCCACCAACACCCTATGCAGCTTGCTCAAGCGTTTAACCGCAGTCAGCAATTCTTCATCGTCTTCATCCCGCAGGTTGGTCACCAGCACCACTAGCGCCCGGCGTTTCTGTCGGGCCAGCAGTTGAGTGGCCGCAGCCTGGTAATCGGCGGGGCGTTGAGTGCTCTGGAGGTCGTAGACGCTGTTGAGCAACACGTTGAGCTGGCCCGTGCCTTTGATCGGGGCGAGGTAATGCGGTCGGTCGCTGGCGAAGGTGCTCAGGCCCACGGCATCACCCTGGCGCAGGGCGACGTAGCTGAGCAACAGGCTGGCATTGAGTGCGTGATCGAAATGCGCGAGTTCGTCATCCTGACTGCGCATGCGTCGACCGCAGTCGAGCATGAAAATGATCTGTTGATCGCGCTCGTCCTGATACTCACGGGCAATCGGCGTGCGCTGGCGGGCGGTGGCTTTCCAGTCGATCTGGCGCAGGCTATCGCCTTCACGAAATTCGCGCAGTTGATGAAACTCCAGACCCAATCCGCGACGTTGTCGCTGGCGCACGCCGAGTTGGTTGAGCCAGTTGTCCACCGCCAACAGCTGGCCGTCGTAGATGCGGGCGAAGTCGGGGTAGACGCGGGTACTGTCGACCACGTTCAGCAGGCGTTTGTCGGACCATAAACCCAAGGAACTCGGCAAGCTGATTTCACAGTGTTCGAAGCTGAAGTGGCCACGCTTGAGCGGACGCACCCGATAGCCAATCTGGCTCTGTAGACCGGGTTGCAATTCGACGGACAAGGGGAGGTTTTCGAAACTCAGTCCCGGTGGCACATGATCGAAAAGGTGCACGTTCAGCGGTTGAGTGAACGCATGTTCAACGTCCAGCCGTACTTCACTCCACCGACCCAATGCCAGACTGCCGGGCATGTGTCGGCGCAGGCGCGGCGAGGGCTGGCGTCTGAGGCGAATGGCGTCGAGCACGGCCAGCGACAACAGGGCCAGTAGCAATCCCCAGTTGATCGACAACAGAGTCGATGGGACGGCGATGTCCAGCGCCCGCAACGCGCCTAACACGATGCCGATGACCAGCAGGATCGCGAGCCAGATCAGCAGCAGGCGTGTCGGTTTCACAGGCGCGGTGCCGGCACTTGATCGAGCAATTGCCTGAGCACTTGATCGACGTCCAACCCTTCAATATCCAGCTCCGGCGCGATGCGCACTCGATGGCGCAGAACCGCCAATGCGCAGCCTTTGATGTCGTCCGGAATCACAAAGTCGCCACCGCGCAACAACGCACGGGCTCGGGCGCAACGCACCAAAGCGATGGATGCGCGAGGCCCGGCGCCGAGGGTCAAACCCGGCCAGCTGCGGGTGCTGCGGGCCAGTCGAACGGCGTAATCGAGCACCTGATCATCCAGCGGCAAATCACTGGCAATACGCTGCAAGGCCAGCACGTCCTTGGCCTGCAACACCGTGCGCAACGGTTGCACATCGAGCATGTCGGCGCGGGTCGAGCGGCTGACCTGGCGGACCATATTCAACTCTTGCTCGGCATCGGGGTAATCCATGCGCACCTTGAGCATGAACCGATCGAGTTCGGCTTCGGGCAGTGGATAGGTGCCTTCCTGTTCGATGGGGTTTTGCGTGGCGAGCACCATGAACGGTTGCGCGATGGGCAGGGCGCGGCCTTCGAGGGTGACCTGGCGTTCCTGCATGGCTTCGAGCAATGCGGCCTGGGTTTTCGCCGGGGCGCGGTTGATCTCGTCAGCCAGCAGCAGATTGGTGAACAGCGGGCCTTTGCGCAGTTTGAACTGCTCGGTGTTCAGGTCGTAGACCGCGTGCCCGGTGACGTCGCTGGGCATCAGGTCCGGGGTGAACTGGATGCGCGCGAATTCGCCACCAAAGCAGCGGGCGAGGGCGCGTACCAGTAATGTCTTGCCCAACCCCGGCACGCCTTCGAGCAGCACATGGCCACCGGCGATCAGAGCGGTGAGGACGTCGTCGATCACGCTGTTCTGACCGATCACGGCTTTCTGCAATTCGCCGCGCACGGCCTGGGCCAATTGACTGGCGCGCTGGCGTTGCTGGGCGGCGTGAGTTGGCGAGCCGGGCTCGATCTGTTCACTCATAAAGCGTTCCTCAAGGTTTGCAGGTGGGCGACCAGACGGCTGAAGTGAGCGCTGGACAGCCGCTGCTTCGGTCGCGGGCTCATGGCCTGGCTGATAGCGCGTGTGGGTTGGCCGGTCAGGCGTGCGAGCACCAGCCATTGCTCGGCAACGCCGAGTTGTTCAAAACCGGGATGACGGCGCCGCACACGGCGCAGGATGTCTTGTTGCAAGGCTTGCAGCAGGTGCTGCTGGCCGTTGCGGCGCAACATGAAATCGGCACTGGCGCGCAGGTGTTCCTGGAGTTGGCGGCGGCCTTTCGATGCGGGTTCCAGCAGCGGACCCTGGCGCACGCCGACATGCCAGAATCCCAGGATGATCAGCGCAATCAAGGCCACCAATGCCTGTGGGAAATAACGCAAAAGCAAGGTCAGCAAGCTGTCGTGATCGGTGTTGAACAGCAACGTGACGCTCGTGTCCGCCGTCAGATACCAGAGCAGCCAGGCATTGTCGTACTGGTCGATGGCCGGGGTTTTCCACAGGTCGGCATCGGTGACCACGGTGATCGAACCGAGTCCGTGATTGAGCTGCATCATGTGCGTGGCCTTGCCGCTGTTGGCCCAGGCTTGCGCGAGGTTTTTCGGGTCGTCGAGATGGAATGCCGTGTCGAAATTCGCGTAGGCCGGTGCTTCTTCATCTTCCAGATACAGCTTGGTCAGTTTGGGATAGTGATCGTCGAGGATGTCGGGTGGCGGGTCCTTGAGGTCTTTGCTCAGCGACTGGTGCAATTGCACCCGGTCGAGCAGCAGGTCGTTGCTCTGGCCGGTCTTTTCATCCCAAAGGGATTGGGCCACAAATAAAATACGCCCGCCGGCACGGGTCCAGTTCAAGACCTGATCAATCTGACGCGGGGTCATGTTGTAGCGATCCCCGAGCAGCAACAGGCTGTGCTGATGGGGATCGAGGGTGGGCAGCACGTCAAGACCATTGGCATGGTTGACGGTCAGGCCCTGCTTGCGCAAAAAATGTTCAGCGGCGAGGTAGGGGTTGGCCTGCGCTTCAGGCGATGGGCCGTGATCGATTTCTGCCTGATAGGGCGTGGCTTTCAGGTACAGATAAATACTCAGCGCACCGACCAGTACAGCGATGAGCACACCGACCGCTAACCCTGAACGCCGGCTCAACGGTCAGCCTCCGGGCCGAACAATGTTCGCCAGCCGTCACAGAGTTCTTGTTGCAGGTACGCGGGTGGCAGGCGGTGACCGTAGGCCATGTTTTGCCAGTGCCCGGTCAGGGTTTTGCTGAAGGCCAGCAACGCCGGTTGCTGCAGTTGTTCGACGCGTTGGAGTACTTCGCCTTCGGTATCGGAGGGTTTCAGCGCCATGTGGTGGTCGTGCAGCAAGTGACTGAGCAGGGCGCGATAGAGCAAACCGAGGGCCGCGCGCGGGTTGGTTTGCCAGAGACTTTCAGCACTGGCGGCAATGTCGGCGGGCAGGGTTTCGCGGTTAAGGTCCAGGCCGAAAGCCTGCTGCGGTAACGGCCGGGCGACTTTACTTTTCAACGCGGGTCGACGGCTGACGAACGCCTGCAACCAGTCACGGTAACGCCAGATCAATATGCCGATACCGCCGATAATCGCGCTCCACAGCAGCAGTTCAATCAAGGTGGCGAGGAAGCCGAAACGCTGGCTGTCGAGCAGCGCCAACAACGCCTTCAGCCATTCGGGTGTTTTGCCGTCATCCGGGGTTTTGGCCTCGGGTTTATCCTCGCCAAACTGATAGCGGGTGACCGTTTCCTTGTTCTTGAACGGTGGTTTGTCGAGGAGAGCTTTGATGCTGTCTTTTGAAGCCTGGCTGGTCAGCGGTTGATTGAGCAGACGAGGACTGTCCGGAGTGATGACAGGCTCGGCGGCCCAAACGTGTTGCGCGCCAGGCACCAACAGGATTGCCGCCAGAATCAGGGTGAGGGTGGTTGTATTGAGGCGTTGGCGTAAGCGGCGAAACACCAGTTCAATATCCCAGGCCTCCAGCACCGTGCGCCGGTTCAGGTAAAGACTGAAACCGCAGGCGACATAGACCGGCTCCCAGACAATCAGCACCAGCACGTAAAAAGCATTGGTCAGGTGTTCCAGCCAGCGCCAGTCCTGCACGACGGCGGTGATCAGGGTCTGCCAGCTCCAGTCGAGTTCGACCTGCTGTGGCAGGAACAGGTAGAACAACACCATCAAACCAATCCATAGCGCGCTTTCCAGATGCACGCCGATGATCGTCAGCCATTGCGCCGCACCGGCGTTGCGCCGCAGCAGTACTTGCAATCGCTGTTGTCGCGGCTCGCCACTCAGGCCCTCAAGTTGCACCACTGGCATCACAAAACTGCGGCTCAGGCTCAGGCGGCGCCAGGTCAGGCTGGCCAGCAGTTGCGGCTTGAGCAGGCGTGGCCATTCGCGCAGCGCCTGTTTCAATGTCGGTGTTTCGCCGAACAGGCTTTTGGACAGGATGAACAACGGCAGGCGCTCAAACGCCGGTTTAAGCCACCAGAAGATAAACACGGCCAGGGACGGCGAATCCCAGAACATCGCACTCAGCAAGGCGAAGACCGGCAAGGTCACGATGGCCCAACTGGTCATCAACAGGCGTCGATGGCGCTGGCTCAGCAGCACGCCCAGGTCCATGGCTTCCCAGGTGTTGCGCGGGCGGATCACGACCGTGGCGTCACTCAGGCGCATGGCGAGCCCGTCCGGCAAACAGCAGATACGTTGCGACAAACGCCCAGAGCGCGGCGCCAACCAGGTATTTGGTCATCGGTGCCGGAGCGGTCATTGACGACCAGTAAGCTTCGATAAACGCCGCAATCAACAGGAACAACATGACACCGCAGATCAGCAACACACTCTTGCCCGCCGCCAGTCGCAATGCTTCAGCGCGCGGCAGGCGTCCCGGTGCGATCAGTGCCCAACCCAATTGCAGGCCGGCGGCACCAGCCAGGGCGATGGCCGTCAGTTCAAAGGCGCCGTGGCCGATCACGAATGACCAGAACGTTTGCCCGTAGCCGACGTGCGTCAGGTGCCCGGCCACTGCGCCGATCATCAAACCGTTGAACAGCAGGAAAAACGCGCTGCCCAGACCCAGCAGCAAACCACTGGCGAAGGTCTGAAAGGCGATGCCGATGTTGTGCATGATGTAGTAACCGAACATCACCCAGTTCTCACTGGCGGCGCGTTCCGTTGTGCGCCCCAAATGGCCGGCGACCGGGTCGTACATGCTCTGCAATTCGCCGACCTGCTCGGCCGGAATCAGGTTGTAGACCAGGTCCGGGAACAGGTACACCAGCAGTGCGAAGCCGATCAGGCTGCCAAAAAACATCAGGCCGGCGGCGAGCACAAAGCGCCATTGTTCACGCACCAATCGCGGAAAACCGGCCAGGATGAAGCCCGCCACGTTGGCGCCCAGCTGACTGCGATGCCGATACAGCTGTTGATGCCCGCGTAGCGCGAGCTGCTGCAATGAGTCAATCAGAAAACTGCTGTAGCCGCGCTCCTGAGCCAGCGCCAAATGCTGGCAAAGGCGACGATAGTCCTTGGGGAAACCGCCGGTCCGGGACGCGTCCTTGCCGTGCTCCAGTTGACCCAGCATCAGGGAAAACTGTTCCCACTCGGCCTTGTGGCGCTGTTCGAAAAGACTTTGCTTCATGCCGGACCCAA
The DNA here is from genome assembly GCF_056401975.1 of Pseudomonas sp. P4_C8. Classification (NCBI taxonomy): domain Bacteria; kingdom Pseudomonadati; phylum Pseudomonadota; class Gammaproteobacteria; order Pseudomonadales; family Pseudomonadaceae; genus Pseudomonas; species Pseudomonas sp. P4_C8. Next base: position 85,031 of record NZ_JBFUIH010000008.1, read on the forward strand.
CAAGCCGCGGGCAATGCCGTTGAGCTCTGCCACAGCGCGCGGCGGGTCGATCTGCAGCGGTTGAGCGAGAATCGAGGCGAGCTCAAGGGTGCGCGCTTCGGAGAGTTCACCCTGGCGTTCGGCAAAACCGAGGATGGCGCGTTGTTCGGGCAGCGTCAGGGCAAAAGTCGGGCGCACAGGCTGGGCTTCGGGCAGTTGCGGGCGGGTGAGCGGTTGTTCGCGGTAGATCACCAGCGTGCCGGCAGCGAGGTCGCCGAGGCGTTTGAAGGTGGGATGTTGCAGGCAGCTGATGGCGCCGAGGAAGTAGCCGAAGGGCAGCATGTCGACAAATCTCAGCAGGTTGCGCAGCAGCGAAGCGGTCCAGCCGACCGGCGTGCCGTCGTCCTGCACCACGCGCAAGCCCATCCACTGCTTGCCGGGTGAGCGGCCCTGATTGAGCACTTCGAACAGCACCATGTACCACCAGCTCACCCCGAACAGCAGGAGCGAGCCCAGCCCGGCGCCAAGCTTTCCGAGAAACGCCAGCACGATAAACAGCAGGCCGAGGATCAGCCCGCGCAACCCGAGGTCAATGGCGAAGGCCAGCGCACGCACCATCAACCCGGCGGGACGCAGTGGCAAGTCGATGCCTTCGGGCGTTTCGACTTGATACCGCGTGTCCAGTGGCGGGTACAGCGTCGCTTTCCTTGGCAGTGCTGTGGTCTCGAGCATGGGCAACCTGTGTGGCCTGTTCGGGATTCGATGTCTGTCCGATGCTAGCAGCCTCTCGGGGGAAAACGACATAACTATGTATTGCACGGTGAGTGGCCAGAGGTGATTGAATGACAAGATTACTGGCCGGAGCGGGATGTGAACGCCTAGACTTCGCCGATCTTCAGTTCAGGAATAGCCCGTGACCTCCATCTTCTGGTACGACTATGAAACCACTGGTATCAATCCGCGCTGCGACCGTCCGCTGCAAGTGGCGGGGATTCGCACCGACTTCGATCTCAATGAAATAGACGAGCCGGTCAACCTTTACTGCCAGCCCAGTGACGACATCCTGCCGCATCCGGCCGCTTGCGCGATCACCGGCATTACGCCAGGCCGCCTGGCCGAACAGGGCTTGAGCGAAGCCGATTTCATGACCCGGGTGCATGCCCAGTTGGCGGCGCCTGGCACGTGCGGTGCGGGTTACAACACGTTGCGTTTCGACGACGAGATGACCCGTTACAGCCTGTATCGAAACTTTTTCGACCCGTATGCGCGCGAGTGGCAGGGAGGTAACAGTCGCTGGGACCTGATCGATGTGGTGCGTGCGGCGTATGCCTTGCGTCCGGATGGGCTCGTCTGGCCCTCAGACGACGAGGGCCAAGTGACGCTCAAACTCGAACGCCTGACCGCCGCCAATGGCATTGATCACGGAAATGCCCACGAAGCGTTGTCGGATGTGCGCGCCACCATCGCGCTGGCCCGTCTGATTCGTGAAAAACAGCCAAAGTTGTATGACTGGCTATTCAAGTTGCGCAGCAAACAAAAAGTGATGGACCAGGTTCGCCTGTTGCAACCGATGGTGCATATTTCCGGGCGCTTTTCGGCGGCCCGCAGTTATGTCGGTGTGGTGCTGCCACTGGCCTGGCACCCGCGTAACAAGAACGCATTGATTGTCTGCGACCTGCACCTGGATCCCCAGGGTTTGCTGGATCTGGATGCCGAGACCTTGCGACAGCGGCTGTACACCCGTCGCGATGATCTGGCCGAAGGCGAACTGCCCGTGCCGCTTAAACTCATTCACATCAACAAGTGCCCGGTGGTCGCACCCTTGTCGGTACTTCGCCCCGACGACCAGCAACGCCTGGGGCTGGACATGGCGCTTTATCAGGAGCGGTCGCTGCGGCTAATCGACGCACAACAAGTTTGGCGAGATAAAGTGCAGGCAATTTATACCCACGAAGATTTCACGCCAAGCCAGGATCCCGAACAACAGTTATACGATGGTTTTATCGGTGACCGGGATCGGCGTCTATGCGAGCAAGTCAGGTCCGCGGACCCTGCGCAGTTAGCACAAGAACAATGGCCTTTCGATGACGAACGTTTACCTGAATTATTGTTTCGATATCGCGCACGCAACTTCCCCGATACGTTGAATTCCGAGGAGCAAGAGCGCTGGCGATTATTCTGTCAGAAACGTTTGTCAGCGCCCGAGTGGGGGGCACCCCATACGCTAAATACTTTTGCAGAAGCTGCGGCCCAAATGAACGAAACTGCTACACCGTTGCAGCGTGCAGTGCTGAATGAATGGCAATGTTATGTCGAGGCATTACAAAAACGTTTGAATCTTTGAAAACGAAAATAGTCATGCCCCCCTCACGGGCATAAAAAAACGCCAGCATTCGCTGGCGTTATTTTTTGTCACCTTTCTATCTGTGACAAGCTCTGCGGCTTAGCCCAGCAGAGTAGCCCAGCCTTCAACCACGTCGCCGCCCCACTTGGCTTTCCACTCTTTCAGAGTTTTGTGGTTGCCACCTTTGGTTTCGATGACTTCGCCGTTGTGCGGGTTTTTGTATTGTTTAACTTTGCGAGCACGCTTGGTGCCAGTAGTTTTTACTGCGCCGCCGCGTGGTGCTTTGGTTTTGGACTCTGGATCCAGCAGCGCGATGATGTCACGCAGGGACTTGGAGTATTCGCCCATCAGGGTGCGCAGTTTGCCTTCGAATTCCAGCTCGGTTTGCAGTTTGTCGTCTTGGGACAGGTTCTTCAAACGGGCTTGCAGCTCTTTGATAGCTTCTTCGGTGGCACGGTATTCGTTGATCAAGGACATGAGGACTACCTTATGTTGGAGGCTGGATGGCAGGGAACAGTGTGGCAATAATAGTCAGGGTGTTTCATCAAGTAAACATTTAACCGACGTTTTAATTAAATTACTTGTGAGGAACAGGGTGGAAATTGAAGAGGTCATTAAATAGTGTGAGCAGACAACACAGATATTCACAATTTGACTCTTGATATCGACTAAAAGATCACCACCGCGCGGGGAACGGGTGCTTTCAGAGTCGGGTCCACGACCGGTATGCCGGGCAAGCCGTCATCAATACTGTAGTTTTGCTGCGCAATCGCTAGAATGGCGGCCTTTGCGAAGTTCTGGAGTTTCCCCCTCATGCGCACTTTTCGGCTGGTGATTGCTTGCCCGGACCGCGTCGGCATCGTTGCTAAAGTCAGTAACTTTCTGGCGTCACATAACGGCTGGATCACCGAAGCGAGCCATCACTCGGACAATCTCAGTGGTTGGTTCTTCATGCGTCACGAAATTCGTGCCGACTCGCTGCCTTTCGGTATTGAAGCCTTTCGCGAAGCCTTTGCGCCGATTGCCAAAGAGTTCTCGATGGACTGGCGCATCACCGATACAGCGCAGAAGAAACGCGTGGTGTTAATGGCCAGCCGCGAGTCTCACTGCCTGGCTGACTTGCTGCACCGCTGGCACAGCGATGAACTGGATTGCGAAATCTCCTGCGTGATTTCCAACCATGATGACTTGCGCAGCATGGTCGAGTGGCACGGCATTCCTTACTACCATGTGCCGGTCAATCCACAGGACAAAGAGCCTGCGTTTGCCGAAGTTTCGCGTTTGGTCAAACAGCACGATGCCGAAGTGGTCGTACTTGCCCGCTACATGCAAATTCTGCCGCCGGCGTTGTGCAGCGAATATGCGCACAAGGTCATCAACATTCACCACAGCTTCCTGCCGTCGTTCGTCGGCGCCAAGCCGTATCACCAGGCTTCCATGCGGGGTGTGAAGTTGATCGGCGCAACCTGCCACTACGTGACCGAAGAACTGGACGCCGGCCCGATCATTGAGCAGGACGTGGTGCGTGTCAGCCACAGTGACAGCATCGAAGACATGGTGCGTTTCGGCCGTGATGTCGAGAAGATGGTATTGGCGCGCGGTCTGCGTTATCACCTGGAAGACCGGGTGTTGGTGCACGGCAACAAGACGGTCGTGTTCTGATAACACCGCAATGCAGTTGAAATTCGAAGGGCCTGGGCGTTCAATCGCTTTAGGCCCTTCGCTGTTTCTGCACTGAGGATATTGAACATGGCCGATCCACTCGACAAAGCCACTTCTAAAGCACCGGCAACAGTGGGCGAGGGCTGTTTGAGTCGCTATGACCCGGATGACATGAACCCCGAAGACGGCACGGAGTTTCCCGGTGCTGCCGAGTTGTGGGAGCAGTTACAGCAAGACGGTGAAGACACGATCAAGCCTGCTTGAACTTCATCAACTTCCTCAGCAGCGGCCGTCCGAGCATCAGCAAGAACATGGGGCCACCCGCTATCAGGTAGAAGTAATAAGTCACCGCCCGCCAGATCAAAATGGCCGCCGCAGCGGTCGACTTCCCCACCATGGGCGCCAGCAAGGCCGCCGACGTCAACTCTGCCGCCCCGGCACCGCCCGGTAGCAAACTGAATTGCCCTGCACTGAGCGAAAGCATCTGGATCAAAAAGCACCAGGCCCATTGCAAATCCGCCCCCAGCCCGCGTATTGCCAGATACAACACACTGTAGCGCAGGACCCAATGTAAACAGGTCAGCGCAAACACCGTGATCAATGTCTGAAAAGGCAACTTCAATGTGTCAGTGAATGCGGCGAGGAAGTGCAGAAGTTTTCGTGCCCAGCGCAGGCGCGTAGTGCTTTTTACATTCAGGCGAACCAGAAATCGGCCGCTCAGGCGAATCAGCAGCCGATGGTAGCGGGCGACCAACACGCAGCAAATCAACCCGCCGAACATCGAAATAACGCTGACAGTCAGCAGCCATTCCATACGTTCGCTGAGGTGCTGGAACAGTGCATAAATCAAAATCCCGCTCAGTGCACAGAGAAAAAACAGCAGATCACTCAGTTGATCCATGGCGAATACTGCGCTGCTCCTGGCCGGTTGCACGCCATTGCGCGCCAGCAACGCCATAAGCGCCAGCGGTCCGCCGCTGCCGCCGGGGGTGGCGCAATAGGCGAACTCGGTGGCCATCACCACGCCGAGGCTTTTGACCGGGCTGACCTTATCGCGCTGATCGCCCAGTAACAGGCGCAAGCGCAGGGTGTTCACCACCCAACACAACAGAATCATGCCGAACATGATCAGCAGCCAGTTCAATGGAAAGCTTTGCAGTCGCGACCAGGTCTGGTTACCGCCCAGCAACAGCGGGATCAGCACCGCAGCCAGCAGGGCAATGAACAGCACAATCCCCCGGTTCATGCTGCGCGGCCGACCGGGTCGTGTTGCAAAGCCAGCCATTGGGACTTGGTCATCGACACGCGCCCCTCGTCGAGCAAGCGCTTGAGGGTTTGCAACCAGTAGTTGCGCGAGAACGCATGGCGCATGTCCACTGGGTGCAGGCCCAGGCGAATGACCGGCGCGTGCTGCCAATGCTGCTCGCGTTGATCGCTGAGCAATTTCGACAAGCCCCGCCGCCAGGCACTGCGAGCGCTCCAGACCAGCCCTGGCGCATCTATCGGGGTGAAATCCGGCAGTCGATACAAATGCTGCGAGTCGCTGGTGTAGCGCAGCGGCAATTGGCGCAACGCCTGGCGCGTGCCTTCGCTCATCAACCAGGCCGGTGCGACGAAACCTTCCAGCGGCCAGTTGTATCGCTCAAAGACCTCAATTCCGGCGCGCAACCGGGTGAGTGCGGCGTGTTGCGACAGGCGGTAAAACTCGCCTTCGTGGGTGTAGATACGGCGCATGAACCAGTCTCGCGGGTTGCCGGGCGGTGGTCCTTCATCGCAATGAAAGTAGCCGTGCAATGCCAGTTCGTCCCCTCGGGCGATACGGTGGGTGAGCGCTCGTCGAAATTCCGGGTGAGCGTCAAGGCTGTTGTGTTTGTGGAAATCCGGGACCACCAACCATGTCATCGGTACGTCGCCCCATGCGTCGACCGCTTCAACGAAGGGTTGATAATCGGCCCAGGTTTGCGGCGTAACGTCGTGCAACACCAGTAACACGCAGGAAGGGCTCATCGGATTAACCATTGGCAGTCAGCGGCCATTGGCTGCCGAGTACGGCGTGATAGTGCCCCAGCAGACTGTTGACCACCGTGTCCCAGCTGTATTGTCGCTCCACGTGACAGCGCGCAGTTTTCCCCAACGCCGCGCTGTCCTGGCTGAACAACTCACGCACTGCGTTGGCCATCGCCATCGAGTTGTTCGGCGCGCACAGCAAGCCGCAGGGCGCGGTAACAATTTCCGGAAAGGCCCCGGCTGCCACCGCCACCACCGGAATGCCGCAGGCCATGGCCTCGAGTACTACCAGTCCGAACGTTTCCTGATCGCCGGCGTGCAGCAAGGCATCGGCGCTGGCCATCAATCGCGCTACTTGTGTGGTCGGGCAGAACCCGTCAACCACCGTGACGTTGTCCGGCACAGCGGCCGGCATCGACGACCCCACCAGCAGCAGGTGATAACGGGGCCCCAGACGCACCATGCAATCGAGCAGCACCGGCAGGTTTTTTTCTTTGGAGCCGCGTCCGGCGAAAATCAACAGATGAGTGTTTTCATCAATGCCCAATTCGGCTCGCAGGCCAGGGTCTCGGGCATCGGGGTTGAAGGTTTGCAAGTCAACGCCCAAGGGTTGGACGAACACGTTCTTCACCCCCAGCCCGCTCAATTTGTCGGCCATGACCCGGCTCGGCGCCAGCACCCGGTCGAAGTTGCCGTAAAGCTTGCTGACATAGGCCTCGACGTTCGGCGTGACCCAATGGCCCATCCGATTGCTGACCAGCAGCGGCAAGTCCGAGTGATAAAAACCGATGACCGGCACATCCAGTTGGCGTCGCGCATCCAGTGCTGCCCATGCGGTGAGATAAGGGTCGCCTACTTCGATCAGATCGGGCTGTAAATCCTGCAGGACATTTCGCCAAGGGGCGAGACGGAGGGGGAAGCGATAACCCTTGCCAAAGGGCAGGGCAGGGGCCGGAACCGTGTAAACGCCATCCGTTTCACTCAGGTGAGCGCCCGGAATCAACAGGCTGTGGCGAATGCCCGGCTTGGTGCTCAGGCGACGGTGTTTGGCATCCAGATACGTGCGCACGCCACCGCTGGCAGGGGCGTAGAACATGGTGATGTCCGCGATATGCACGATGAACAGCCCTCCGGTGCTGTTGTTCTCCCTTGGTTGACCTTTATGAAGGATAGATGTTCGGTTGGGGTTTTGCGGTGGGGGTGTCAGCGGGGTTTTTGGGCGTTTGGTAGTCCGCTATCGCGAGCAGGCTCGCTCCTACAGGGTTTTGCACTGAACCTGTAGGAGTGAGCCGGCTCCGGGCGGCGTTCCGACGATGGGGCCTTATCTGACGCTAGATTCGGAAACTGCCTACCAACTGCTTCAGACGCGAAGCCTGCTGCTCAAGATCTGAGCATGCGCGCAAGGTCGATTGCAGGTTTTCAACGCCTTCCTGGTTCAGCGTATTGATCTCAGTAATGTCGACATTGATCGACTCCACCACTGCAGTCTGCTCTTCGGTCGCCGTGGCTACCGACTGGTTCATCCCGTCGATTTCACCGATGCGCAAGGTCACGCTGTTCAACCGCTCGCCGGCCAGGTTGGCGATTTCCACGCTGTCCTGACTGTGGCGCTGGCTGTCGCTCATGGTGCTGACGGATTCGCGGGCGCCGACTTGCAGCTCCTCGATCATGGTCTGCACCTGTTGCGCCGATTCCTGCGTGCGATGCGCCAGGTTGCGCACTTCATCGGCCACCACCGCGAAACCGCGACCTGCTTCACCGGCGCGGGCCGCTTCAATGGCCGCGTTGAGCGCCAGCAGGTTGGTTTGTTGGGAAATGCTGGTGATCACTTCGAGGATCTGGCCGATGTTCACGGTTTTGCTGTTCAACGATTCGATGTTGGTGCTCGATGCGCTGAGCATGCTCGACAGCTGATTCATCGCGGCAATGCTGCGGTCCACCACTTGCTGGCCGTCTTCGGCCAGGCTGCGGGCATCGCTGGCCTGGCTCGACGCTTGCGCGGCGTTACGGGCGATTTCCTGGGCGGCGGCCCCCAGTTGATTGATCGCTGCGGCGACGCTGCTGGTGCGCGAGGCCTGCTGGTCGGAGTTGAACATCGAGGAGTTCGAGGCGGCCACGACACGTAGCGCCACTTCGTTGACTTGGCCGGTGGCCGAGGACACTTCGCGAATCGAGGTGTGAATACGCTCTACAAAACGGTTGAACGCGGTACCGAGGATACCGAACTCATCGTTGTTCTGGATGGTCAGGCGCTTGGTCAGATCGCCTTCACCGTCGGCAATGTCGGCCATGGCGCGGGTCATGATGTGCAGTGGTTGGATCAAGATGCGGATCAACATGCCCAACAGCGCGATGATGATCGCCACCGCAATGATCGTCGCGACGACCGCCGAAGCGCGGAACTCGCTGAGCATCGAGAAGGCTTTGTCCTTGTCCACCGACAAACCGATGTACCAGTTGACCGACGGCAGGCCTTTGATCGCGGTGAAGGTGACGATGCGGGTCTTGCCGTCGACCTCCACTTCACTGTAGGCGTTGCCGATGCGCGGGGTATTTTTCGGGTAGGCCTCGCTCAGTGATTTCATCACAAGGGTTTTATCCGGGTGAACCAGGATTTTTCCGTCGGCGCTGACCAGGAAGGCATACCCCATGCCGTTGAAATCGCGAGCGCTGAGGGTGTCGATCAGGGTTTGCAGGCTCAAGTCGCCGCCCACCACGCCGACGCTTTGTCCGGCTTTGCGCGAGGCAGTGGCGATGGAAATGATGGTCTGGCCGGTGGCTGCGTCGATGTACGGTTCGGTCAGGGTCGCGGTGCTGCTGTTTTGCGCGCCTTTGTACCAAGGGCGAACGCGTGGGTCGAAGCCAGCGGGCATCTTGGCGTCCGGGCGAATAGTGAAGCTGCCGGTGGCATCGCCCAGGTAGGACGCCATGAACGTCGACGTCAGGGCTTTCTGCTCAAGCAGGCTGGCGACCGTGGACGGTTCAGGATTGATGGCGATGTTTTGGGCGAGGTTGTCGATCAGCAGGATTCGGCCGTTCAACCAGGTCTGGATGTTGTTGGCGGTGACGTCACCCATCTCACTGAGGTAATTGTCGAGGTCTTCGCGGATGGCGTTACGCTGTAAATAGTCGTTGTACAGCGTGAACGAGGCGAAGGCGGCAATAACAATGAGCGCGGCGGCAAGCAAAATCTTATGGCTGAAGCGCAGGTTTTTGTTCATGGCTTGGGGTTCCGCTAAGGTCTTAATGTCCTGGGCGTGCTTTTATAAAGACACGCTAAGTGGGCAATGTTGTAAATAAGCTGATATTTCCGTTCTTTCCTTAGGGAATTACCGACGCTGATTTCTATGCAGTCTCGGTTTTTGTATCGGCCGCGCCGGATCAAAGATTAACCATGGGTGACAAAATGCCTGACTCATTGCAACTCGTTCTCGGCGCCGACCTTGCCGGCCAGTCCATCGCCCAGGCCATGCGTCTGGCCAACCGTCACGGTCTGGTCGCAGGCGCTACCGGGACGGGTAAAACCGTCACGTTGCAGCGCATGGCCGAAGCTTTCAGCGACGCGGGCGTCGCGGTGTTTGCCGCCGATATCAAGGGCGACCTGTGTGGTCTCGGTGCCGCCGGCAACCCGCAAGGCAAGATCGCCGAGCGCATCGCCGGGATGCCGTGGCTGAATCACAAGCCTCAGGCGTATCCGGTGACCCTGTGGGACATTCATGGCCAGTCTGGTCATCCATTGCGCACTACCTTGAGTGAAATGGGCCCGTTACTGCTGGGCAGTCTGTTGGAGCTGACCGACAGCCAGCAGTCGGCGCTGTACGCGGCGTTCAAGGTGGCGGATCGCGAAGGGCTATTGCTGCTGGATCTCAAGGATCTGAAGGCGTTGCTCAATCACCTGCGTGACAACCCGGAATTGCTCGGGGATGACGCCGCGTTGATGACTACCGGCTCAAGTCAGGCGCTGTTGCGGCGTCTGGCAACGCTGGAACAACAAGGCGCCGAAGCGCTGTTCGGCGAACCGGCGCTGCAACTCGAAGATATTTTGCAGCCGACCGACGACGGTCGCGGGCGTATTCACTTGCTGGATGCCAGTCGTCTGGTTCACGAAGCGCCGAAGGTCTACGCGACCTTCCTGCTCTGGCTGCTCGCTGAGTTGTTTGAGCAATTGCCGGAGCGCGGTGATGCGGACAAACCGCTGCTGGCGTTGTTTTTCGACGAAGCGCACTTGTTGTTCGCCGGTACGCCCAAGGCGTTGCAGGAGCGGTTGGAGCAGGTGGTGCGGCTGATTCGTTCGAAAGGCGTCGGGGTGTATTTCGTCACCCAATCGCCGGGTGACTTGCCGGATGACGTGCTGGCTCAGTTGGGGTTACGCATCCAGCACGGTTTGCGCGCGTTCACGGCCAAGGAACAGAAATCCTTGCGCGCCGTGGCCGAAGGATTCCGGCCGAACCCGGCGTTCGATGCCTTGTCGGTATTGACCGAGTTGGGGATCGGCGAGGCGCTGGTCGGGACGCTGGCCGATAAAGGCACGCCCGAGATGGTCCAGCGCGTATTAATTGCACCGCCGCAGTCGCGGATCGGGCCGTTGAGCGAAGCCGAACGTGCGGCACTGATCGCCGGTTCGCCGTTGCAGGGGCGATATGACAAACCGATTGATCGAGAATCGGCTTATGAAGTGCTGATGGGGCGCAAGGGGCTGGCACCCGATCCGGATGCGGCGCCAGTCAAACCTGCACCCGAAGAGCCAAGTTTTACCGAACAGGCTGGGGAGTTTCTCGGGACGGCAGCCGGTCAGGCATTAAAATCGGCCATGCGACAGGCGGCCAATCAATTGGGCCGACAATTGGTACGCGGGTTGATGGGGTCGCTGCTCGGTGGCAAAAAAAGCCGCTGAACCCTGTAGGAGCATGGTTTGCCCGCGATGAACGATAACGCGGTGTATCTGTTGCACTGCGTCGCTCCCATCGCGGGCAAGCCATGCTCCTACAGAAATCGATGATCTCAGGTTTTGGGTTTTGCATGCGCCGCCAGGCGTTCCAGCGCGGCCCGCAGATTGGGATCGGTGATCCCGTCGGCCGTCGCCTGAATGGTCGCGCCCGCATCCGTCGACAAACTGATGGTATGCCCCGCCGCCCCTTGCTGAACGGTCGGTGGCTGAACCTTGAACAAAATCCGCGTCAAACTGGCGAACTCATCAAACATCTGTAGCTGACGCTGCAGACGCTTTTGCTGATAACGCAGGCGGGTCGCCCAATGTCCGTCGGTGACGATCAGCAACAAACTGCCTTCGCGCCACGACGCCACATGGCAATGTTCGCGAGCGGCGGGCTGCAATTGGCTTTCGAGCAGGCGTTGTAAATGACCCAGGCGTTGAGCATGGCCAAAAATAGCTTTCAGCGGCTTGGCTTCGCGAAGCAGAACGGCGGGGGCTCTGGCCGTAAGAGGGCGAAATGCCATGATCAGACACCTGAAGTAACAGAGCCGCCATGGTAGCAGAAAGCACCACGTGTACCTGACCCATTGCTTTGCGCGCGCTTTACCCATTAAATCAACGAGTAACTTCTGCCGTGAATGGCTTGAAGTTCAGCAAAAAGCCCTTATTTTAAGTGAGCCCCGTTACAGCGCAGTGCATGCATCGTGGAACAACGCCACTTTCCTCACCATCGTTTCCGGGTAGAATGCTCGTTCGCATGCGGCCATGAGGGCTGCACGGGCGACTCACGGGGCCGCCCTCCATCCCTTTAGTGTGGAAGATCCTGCCGATATGTTTGCGCCTTTGTTAAAGAAACTTTTTGGAAGCAAGAACGAGCGTGAAGTCAAACGCATGCTCAAGACGGTGCAACTCGTCAATGCCTTCGAAGAGCAAATGGTGGCCCTTTCGGACGATCAATTGCGTGCCAAGACCGATGAGTTCAAGGCCCGCATCGCCAAAGGGGAATCCCTCGACAAGCTGCTGCCAGAAGCTTTTGCGGTCGCCCGCGAAGCCGGCAAGCGCGTCATGGGTATGCGCCACTTCGATGTCCAGCTGATCGGCGGCATGACCTTGCATGAAGGCATGATCGCGGAAATGCGTACCGGTGAAGGCAAGACCCTGGTGGCAACACTGGGCGTTTACCTCAACGCACTGTCCGGCAAGGGCGTGCATGTTGTGACGGTGAACGACTACCTGGCCCGCCGTGACGCCAACTGGATGCGTCCGCTCTACGAATTCCTCGGCATGACGGTCGGCGTAGTCACGCCTTTCCAGCCGCCGGAAGAGAAACGTCTGGCTTACGCCGCCGACATTACTTACGGCACCAACAACGAATTCGGTTTCGATTACCTGCGCGACAACATGGCGTTCAGCATGGAAGAAAAATTCCAGCGTGAACTCAATTTTGCCGTGATCGACGAAGTCGACTCCATCCTCATCGACGAAGCCCGTACTCCGCTGATCATCTCCGGTCAGGCCGAGGACAGCTCCAAGCTGTACATCGAGATCAACAAACTGATCCCGCAGCTGGAACTGCACGTCGAAGAAGTTGAAGGCGAAGTCACCAAGGCTGGCCACTACACCGTCGATGAGAAGACCCGTCAGGTCGAACTCAACGAAGCCGGTCACCAGTACGTCGAAGAAACGCTCACCAGCATCGGCCTGCTGGCTGAAGGCGAAAGCCTGTATTCGGCACACAACCTGGGTCTGCTGACCCACGTTTATGCCGGCCTGCGTGCGCACAAACTGTTCCACCGCAACGTCGAGTACATCGTGCAGGACGGTCAGGTTGTCCTGGTCGACGAACACACCGGTCGTACCATGCCGGGCCGTCGTTTGTCCGAAGGCCTGCACCAGGCCATCGAAGCCAAGGAAAACCTGAACATTCAGGCCGAGAGCCAGACCCTGGCATCGACCACGTTCCAGAACTACTTCCGCCTGTACAACAAGCTGTCCGGCATGACCGGTACGGCCGACACCGAGGCGTTCGAGTTCCATCAGATCTATGGCCTGCAGGTCATGGTCATTCCGCCGAACAAGCCGCTGGCACGTAAAGACTACAACGACCTGGTGTTCCTGACGGCCGACGAGAAGTACGCGGCCATCGTGGCCGACATCAAGGAAAGCATGGCGGCGGGCCGTCCGGTGCTGGTGGGTACCGCGACCATCGAAACCTCCGAACACATGTCCAGCCTGCTCGTGAAAGAAGGCATCGAACACAAGGTTCTGAACGCCAAGTTCCACGAAAAAGAAGCCGAGATCATTGCCCAGGCCGGTCGCCCAGGCGCACTGACCATCGCCACCAACATGGCCGGTCGTGGTACCGACATTCTGTTGGGCGGTAACTGGGAAGTGGAAGTGGCTTCCCTGGAAGATCCAACGCCAGAGCAAATTGCCTACATCAAGGCTGACTGGCAGAAGCGTCACCAGCAAGTGCTCGAATCGGGCGGCTTGCAGGTCATCGCTTCCGAGCGTCATGAATCGCGCCGTATCGACAACCAGCTGCGTGGTCGTGCCGGTCGTCAGGGTGACGCCGGTTCCAGCCGCTTCTACCTGTCGCTGGAAGACAGCCTGATGCGTATCTTCGCCTCTGATCGGGTGAAGAACTTCATGAAGGCCCTGGGCATGCAGCCAGGCGAGGCGATCGAGCATCGCATGGTGACCAACGCCATTGAGAAGGCTCAGCGCAAGGTTGAAGGCCGTAACTTCGACATTCGTAAGCAACTGCTTGAGTTCGACGACGTCAACAACGAACAGCGTAAAGTGATTTATCACATGCGTAACACGTTGCTGGCCGCTGACAACATTGGTGAAACCATCGCCGATTTCCGTCAGGACGTGCTCAACGCCACCGTCAGCGCACACATTCCTCCACAGTCGCTGCCTGAGCAGTGGGATGTGGCCGGTCTGGAAGCTGCGTTGCAGAGCGACTTCGGTGTGGCGCTGCCGATCCAGCAATGGCTCGACGAAGACGATCACCTGTACGAAGAGACCCTGCGCGAGAAGCTGATGCAAGAGCTGATCGCGGCGTACAACGAGAAAGAAGACCAGGCGGGCGCCGAAGCGCTACGTAGCTTCGAGAAGCAAATCGTACTGCGCGTTCTGGATGACCTGTGGAAAGACCACCTGTCGACCATGGACCACCTGCGTCACGGCATTCACTTGCGTGGCTATGCCCAGAAGAACCCGAAGCAGGAATACAAGCGCGAGTCGTTCACGCTGTTCTCCGAGCTGCTGGATTCGATCAAGCGCGACTCGATCCGTGTGCTGTCCCACGTTCAGGTTCGCCGCGAAGACCCGATCGAAGAAGAACAACGCCTGCGTCAGGAAGCCGAAGCGCTGGCTGCACGCATGCAGTTCCACCACGAAGAAGCACCGGGTCTTGAGCAAGTGGAACCGTTGGGCGAGGAAATTGATGTCGCCCTCGCCGTAGCACCGGTTCGCAACGAGCAGAAGCTGGGCCGTAACGAGCTGTGCTATTGCGGTTCGGGCAAGAAATTCAAGCATTGCCACGGGCAGATCCAGTAAAACCCGTTTCAAACGCTGAAATACCCGCGCCGCGACCGGCATCAGCCGTCGCGGCGTTTTGCCATTTAACACCGCCGTTCATCGTATGACGGTGATGACTACATTTTTAAGGAGCGCATTCATGGCTGTTGGTCTTGGTCCTTTGCCAACGTTGCACCCGGTTGCCGGTTTTGAACTCGGTATCGCCTCGGCCGGCATCAAGCGCCCGGGGCGCAAGGATGTTGTGGTCATGCGCTGTGCCGAAGGTTCCACCGTCGCTGGCGTCTTCACGCTCAACGCCTTTTGCGCCGCGCCCGTGATCCTCGCCAAGCAACGTGTGCAAGGCCCGGTGCGTTACCTGTTGACCAACACTGGCAATGCCAACGCCGGCACCGGCGAACCCGGCCTGGCCGCTGCCGAGCGTACGTGCGCCAAACTGGCTGAGTTGACGGGCGTTGATGCCAGCCTGGTGCTGCCGTACTCCACGGGTGTGATCGGTGAACCGCTGCCGGTCGAGAAAATCGAAGGCGCGCTGCAAGCGGCCCTCGACGACCTGTCGATCCACAACTGGGAAGCTGCCGCCACCGGCATCATGACCACCGACACCCTGCCAAAGGGTGCCAGCCGCCAGTTCCAGCATGACGGTGTAACCATCACCGTGACCGGCATCAGCAAAGGCGCGGGCATGATCCGTCCGAACATGGCGACCATGCTCGGCTACATCGCCACCGACGCCAAAGTCTCCCGTGACGTGCTGCAAAACCTGCTGCTGGACGGTGCCAACAAGTCGTTCAACCGCATCACCATCGACGGCGACACCTCGACCAACGATTGCTGCATGCTGATCGCCACCGGTCAGGCTGCCTTGCCGGAGATCACCCGCACCGAAGGCGAATTGTTCGCCAAGCTCAAGCAAGCGGTGTTCGAGGTGTGCATGGACGTGGCTCAGGCCATCGTTCGCGACGGTGAAGGCGCCACCAAGTTCGTCACCGTTGAAGTCAACGGCGGCGGCAATCACCAGGAATGCCTGGACGTCGGTTACACCGTGGCGCACTCGCCGCTGATCAAGACGGCCTTGTTCGCCTCCGATCCGAACTGGGGCCGTATTCTGGCTGCCGTCGGTCGTGCCGGCGTACCGAGCCTGGACGTGAGCAAGATCGACGTGTTCCTCGGCGAGGTGTGCATTGCCAGCCAAGGCGCGCGCGCCGCGACTTACACCGAAGCCCAGGGCGCTGCGGTGATGCAGCAGGAAGAGATCACCATCCGTATCGAGTTGGGCCGCGGCGATTGCAGCGAAACCATCTGGACCACCGACTTGTCCCACGAATACGTGAAGATCAACGCCGAGTACCGTACTTAAGACCGAGTCGCCCCAATCGCGAGCAGGCTCGCTCCCACAGTAGATTTCCATTGAACACAGATTTTGTGTACAGCAGGAAACAATGTGGGAGCGAGCCTGCTCGCGATGACGGTCTTTCAGTCACCACAAGACTGACCTGTACCCCATCAAAAAGGTCCCGAACATGAGCCTCCACCTGATCATCGGCGACAAACTGCATTCCTCCTGGTCCCTGCGCGGCGCGCTGGCCCTCGACTTGACCGGCGCTGCCTACACCGAAGAACTGATCAAGCTGGGGCAACCGGACACCCGTGAGCGCCTGCTCAAGCATTCGCCGACCGGTAAAGTCCCGCTGCTGAAAACCGAACACGGCACCATTGCCGATTCCCTGGCGATTGCCGAGTATCTGGCCGAGCAATTTCCCGAGGCGGGTCTCTGGCCAAAAGACACCGCCGCCCGTGCGCAGGCGCGTTCGGCCTGTGCGCAGATGCACGCCGGTTTTTTTGCCATGCGTGGCAACATGCCGTTCGACCTGAGCCGCGATGCACCGCTGTCGCAGGCGCCTGATGATGTTCAGGCCGACATCCAGCGCATGCTGGCGTTGTGGGCTGAATGCCGCGAGGCGGCGACCGACACCGGTCCTTTCCTGTTCGGTGGCGCGACCCTGGCCGATGCTTTCTTCGCCCCGATTGCCGTACGCCTGCGCACCTATCAGGTGAAATTGCCGGCAGCGGACGAGGCCTACGTCGAAACGATTTACCAATGGCCGGCTTTCAAGGCCTGGCAGAAAGCAGGTCTGGAGGAGGTTGGGCAGTGAAACGAGTCCATGTAGCCGCCGCCGTCATCCGTGATCACAGCGGCAAGATCCTCATTGCACGCCGTGCTGACACTCAGCATCAGGGTGGCTTGTGGGAGTTTCCCGGGGGCAAGGTCGAGGGCGACGAGTCCGTCGAAACCGCGCTGGCCCGTGAACTTCAGGAAGAGCTGGGCATTGTGGTCAACGCAGCGCGACCGCTGATCAAGGTTCATCACGACTACCCGGACAAGCACGTGTTGCTGGATGTCTGGGAAGTCTCGGCCTTCACCGGCGAACCTCACGGCGCTGAAGGCCAGCCGTTGGAATGGGTGTCACCGCGCGATCTGTTGAACTACGAGTTCCCGGCGGCCAACCAGCCAATCGTCGCTGCCGCACGCTTGCCGGCCGAATACTTGATTACCCCGCAAGACCTGGAAACCCCGGCCTTGCTGCGCGGCATTCAGAAGGCCATCGCGGGGGGGATCAAACTGATCCAGCTACGAGCGCCCAACGGCTACGATCCCAAATACCGCGATCTGGCGGTGGACGCGGCGGGGCTGTGTGCTGGCAAGGCGCAGCTGATGATCAAGGGGCCGTTCGAATGGCTCGGTGATTTTCCGTCCGCGGGTTGGCACATCACTTCGGCGCAGTTGCGTAAATACGCGGCGGCGGGGCGTCCACTGCCAGCATCGCGCTGGTTGGCAGCGTCGTGCCATAACGCGGAAGAACTGGCATTGGCCGAGCAGATGGGCGTGGACTTTGTGACCCTGTCGCCGGTGCAAAAGACCCAGACGCATCCAGAAGCGCAGCCGTTGGGTTGGGAGCAGGCTTCGGTGTTGATCGAGGGGTTCAGCAAGCCGGTGTTCCTGTTGGGCGGTGTTGGTCCGGCAGAGCGGCAGAAGGCCTGGGAAGCTGGGGCGCAGGGTGTGGCGGGGATTCGGGCGTTCTGGCCTGAGGCTTGATTTTGCGATGATGCAACTGCCGCCATCGCGAGCAGGCTCACTCCCACAGTTGACCGAGTTCTTCCTGAAGAAATGCGATCCACTGTGGGAGCGAGCCTGCTCGCGATGGCGTCTTTGAATACGCCGACTAAACCTGAGGTTTAGCAGCCGCCTGCCAAAGAATCTCGGAAACCCCCTGCCGCTTGGCAATCAACCGCGCCACCACAAACAACACATCCGACAACCGATTGATATACGCCAACCCAACCCCGGCGAGTGGTTCGATCGCATTCAACTGCTGGCACCGCCGCTCTGCACTGCGCGCCAGGCTTCTGCACACATGCGCCTGAGCGATCAGCGCTGAACCGCCCGGCAAAATGAAATTCTCCAGCGGCCCCGACTCTTCATTCCACCGATCAATCGCCGCTTCCAGGCGTTCGATTTCCGCCGCGTCCAGCGCTTGGTACACCGGCATCGCCAGCTCGCCACCCAGGTCGAACAACCGGTGCTGACAAGGCGCCAAAACCTCGATCACCTCGTTCAACCCCGGATACGTGACGCTTTCTGCGGCCAAGCCGGCCAGCAGCACGCCGATTTGACTGTTCAGCGAATCGACTTCGCCAATGGCCTCGATTCGCGGGTGGTCCTTGGGCACTCGGCGGCCATCTCCGAGCCCGGTTTCGCCTTTGTCGCCAGTGCGGGTGTAAATCTTCGACAAGCGAAAGCCCATGGGTTACCTCGATAGCTGATTGAGTTCTTGAGAGGAGACCGTCGTGCCCGACAAGGGCAGGCGCAAGGTGAAGCAGGTGCCTTGGCCCGGCGTCGATTGCACTTCCATCTGCCCCTTGTGATTGTTGGTGATGATGAAATAGGAGACTGATAGGCCCAAGCCAGTGCCCTGGC
This sequence comes from Pseudomonas sp. P4_C8, assembly GCF_056401975.1. Classification (NCBI taxonomy): domain Bacteria; kingdom Pseudomonadati; phylum Pseudomonadota; class Gammaproteobacteria; order Pseudomonadales; family Pseudomonadaceae; genus Pseudomonas; species Pseudomonas sp. P4_C8. The sequence continues at coordinate 103,481 of NZ_JBFUIH010000008.1, forward strand.
CGATTTCCTTGGTGGTGAAGAACGGTTCGAACGTGCGCTTGCGCACGCTTTCGCTCATGCCGATGCCATTGTCTTCGACCTGGATTTCCGCCCATGGCGGATTCAGTCGAGTACGCAGAATGATCCGCCCCGGTTCGCTGTCATCTTCACGCTGGTGAATGGCCTGGGCCGCGTTTTTCAACAGGTTGAGCAGCACTTGTTCCAGTTCGTTGGCTGTGCCGGGCACCGGGCCCAGAGCCGGATCGAAATGGCGAATGATCGCCTGGCCCTTGAAGTCAAAACCGATCGCCAGGTCGAAGTCATTACCGGCGATTTCCACCGCTTGATCGATCAGCGCGGGCAGGTCGCAGGGGGCCATTTGCCGGGTGCTGCGGCGGCTGAAGCTGAGCATGTGCGTGACAATCTTCGCCGCGCGAGCGCCAGCCTGCTGAATGCCATCCAGCAATTGCGGCACTTCACGCACTTGCAGGTAGCGGTTGACCGTGTCCAGTTCGACACCGATCTGCTCGGCCTGCTCCATGTTCTTCGGCAGATCAGGAGACAGGCGTCGGCGAATGTTCTGCACGTTATGCAGGATCGCGCCCAAAGGGTTATTGATTTCGTGGGCCATGCCGGCGGCAAGGCCTCCGACCGAGAGCATTTTTTCCGACTGCACCATCATTTCTTCCAGGGACAGACGCTGGGTAATGTCATCGATCCGGATCACCACGCCGCGCCCGGCGCCGCCCATCAGCGGGTAAAAAGTCAGGGCGTAATGTTTGGGCTCATCATCCTTGAACCACGTTACCCGCTCGATCTTGGCCACGGTGTGCTGCTCGACGGTTTGCTTGAGCTGCGGCAGAAACGGCTTCAGCGGTTCGAAGGCGAGGAAGATCGGCTGGTTCAAGGCTTCGTCCAGGCGCGTGCCGGACAGGGCGCTGGCCTCTTGATTCCACTGGGTCACGTAAAGCTGTTCGTCGAGGGCGATCAGCGCCGATGGCATGGAGTCGATAATGCTGTTGAGGTAGTTCTGGAAGCCGGTGAGTTTTTTCTCAATCTTGCTGCGCACCTGGACTTCGAGTTCCAGCTTGCGATTGGTATGGCGCGTTTCTTCGGCCAGGCCCTGGGCCTGATCATAAGCGGCCTGGGAGTCGTCGCGGGCACGCTTGAGTTGCTGCTCCCGGGCTTCGATCCGCGAGAGCATGGTGTTGAACGCTTCGGCGAGGCTGCCGATTTCGTCGTGGTTGCCACGGGAGGCACGCAGCGCGTAGTTCTCTTCGCGGGTCACTTGCCGGGACAGTTCTTCGAGCTCATGGATAGGCCGTGTGATCAGGCGTTTGATTTGCCGGGCGATCACCAGCCACAACAGCACGCTGAAAATCAGAATGCCCAGGCTGGCGGTCAGCGTGCCGGTGTAGAACGCCATTGGCAATTCGCTGCTGGCCACCAACAGTAAATGGCCGGGCTCGGTGCCGGGACGGGGCAGGGTGATCAGTTGATTACTGCGAAACTCGGTCGCTTGCCAGGCTTCAATGTGCTGATAGCGCCCCGGCAGACTCAGTTTGTCGCCATGCTGCAACTGCGCCAGCCGTTCGCCCTTGCCGTCATAAAGGGCTGCCGCACGCAGGGGTGAGTAACTGTCGAGTTCGTTGAGCAGGCGTTCGGCGTTTTGTGGCGACTTTAAGGCATCAGCCACCATGCTGGGGTTGGACACCAGTCGGCCAATGGTCTGTAAGGCTTGGGGCGCCATGCTTTCCTGGGAGATGTAATACGCCGCGCTAATGAACGTCAGGTTGGCGACCAGCAGTATGGTGATCAACAGCACCAGCAGGGCAGCCAGTAACTTTTGGCCGACGGGGAGGTTTTCGAGGCGCTGGCGCAGTGGCATCAGGTTCGTCGCTGAAAAGGAACAAGTGGCCAGCGTAGCCGCTGCTCAGTCGCTGGGCAATCCAAGGCTGTGCAGATGGCCGATCAGCCGTTGCTGTAATTGATGGAGGTGGGGCAGGTTGAGTTGGTGACGCGAGGCTACTTTGCAGACGTAACCCAGCAAGTAGGTGATTTCGGTGCGGCGCATATTCGCTACATCCTGGTACATCGAGGAGTAATTGGCTGCTGTGGCATGGATCACGCGTTCGACTTCCTGTTGCAGGTTTTCTGCCGCCGCGGGCTGGCCACAACGCTCCAGCAACTCGGTCAATTCACCGCAAAGGGTAGCGACTTCGCACTGGTGCTCCTGCAATCCGCCATTGCGGCAATTGTGAAGGACGGTCAACGGATTGATTGCACAGTTGAGCGCCAGCTTGCGCCACAGCCGTGTGAGGATGTCGGTGCTCCATTCATGGGGAATCCCGGCGGCCGTCAGGTCATCCAGCCAGATCGGCGCAACTGGATGGCCGGCATCACCCAGCCAGGTGTAACCGTGACCCGCGAATACCACACGCCAGTCGCCATCGCGAAACGCACCTTCAGTACTCGATGCACTCACGCAACGGGCTTGTGGCACCTGCGCTGCGACAGCGTCCTGACTGCCGAGGCCGTTCTGCAACAGGATCAATTCGGCGTCGGGCGTCAGGCGTGGCGCCAGTTGCGCGACGGCTTTCTCGGCGTCGTAGGCCTTGCAGGCCACCAGCAGGCGTCTGATCGGTTCGCGGTTGTCGGGTGTTTCGCCGGGGATGTCATAGCTGTTGGCTTCGCCGTGCTCGACCAGCGTTAAACCGCCCGCAGCTTGATACGCCTGCAAGCGCTGCGCATCCCGAACGATCAGCCTGACCGGCAATCCGGCCCGAGCCAGGCGCGTGGCCCACAACGTGCCGAGGCTGCCGGCACCCAATACATGCCAAGGGGTCGACATCAGATTTTTACTCGGTTTGAGGCAGGCATGTGAGGCTCGCAGTATGGGTTGGAAAAGACCCGTTATAATGAGCCCGATTTTAACCGCAAGCCAAGCGCGCGCCATCGCAATCGAGTGCGCCTTTTTATTGGAGAGATTACATGCCGTCGTTCGACGTGGTATCCGAACTGGACAAACACGAAGTCACCAACGCGGTCGAAAACGCCGTCAAGGAACTCGATCGTCGTTATGACCTGAAGGGCAAGGGCACGTTCGAGTTCAAGGAAAAGGACCTGACCGTCAACCTGACCGCTGAAGCCGATTTCCAGCTCGAAGCGATGATCGAGATCCTCAAGCTGGCGCTGGTCAAGCGCAAAATCGACGTGCAGTGCCTTGAAGTCAAGGATGCCTACGCGTCGGGCAAGCTGATGAAGCAGGAAGCGGTCCTCAAGGAAGGCATCGACAAAGAGCTGGCGAAGAAAATCGTCGCTCACGTCAAAGACGCCAAGCTCAAGGTCCAGGCCGCCATTCAGGGTGAACAGGTGCGTATTACCGGCAAGAAACGTGACGATTTGCAGGAAGCCATTGCGGCCCTGCGCGCCAAGACGTTCGATATGCCGCTTCAGTTCAACAACTTCCGCGACTGACCTTATCAATGCGGGAACCCTGTGGGAGCGAGCCTGCTCGCGAAAGCGGTGTGTCATTCAAAAGTGATGTCGACTGATATGCCCTCTTCGCCGGCAAGCCGGTCTCGCTCCCACCCGGATTGCGCTTAACCCAGGAGAAAGTAGATGGATTTGAATACTGAAGTGGACAATCTGGTCAAGGCCTCTCAGGCCTGGATCCCGATGATCATGGAATACGGCAGTCGTGTACTGCTGGCAGTGATCACCCTGGCCGTCGGCTGGTGGCTGATCAATAAAGTGACGGAAAAGCTCGGCGGCCTGTTGGCGCTGCGTAACGCCGACCTTGCGCTGCAAGGGTTCATCAGCAGCCTGGCTAATATCATTCTCAAGGTTTTGCTGATCGTCAGCGTAGCGTCGATGATCGGTGTGGAAACCACGTCGTTCGTCGCGGCCATCGGTGCGGCGGGGCTGGCCATTGGTCTGGCCTTGCAGGGCAGCCTGGCAAACTTCGCCGGCGGCGTGTTGATTCTGCTGTTTCGCCCGTTCCGGATCGGTGACTGGATCGAAGCCCAAGGTGTTGCCGGTACTGTCGACAGCATTCAGATCTTCCACACCGTACTGCGTACCGGCGATAACAAAACCATCATCGTGCCTAACGGCAACTTGTCGAACGGCATCATCACCAATACCAATCGTCAACCAACGCGCAAAGTGGTGTTTGACGTGGGTGTGGACTACGAAGCGGACTTGCAGAAGGCCCGTGAAGTTTTGCTGGAGCTGGCCAAAGATCCGCGTGTATTGACAGATCCGGCACCTCAGGCGGTGGTTTCTACTCTGGGTGACAGTTCGATCACTCTTTCGCTTCGGGTCTGGGTAAAGACAGCCGACTACTGGGATGTGATGTTCATGTTTAACGAACAGTCCCGCGATCGTTTGAAAACTGCCGGTGTTGATGTTCCGTTGCCACAGCGGATGATTCGTGTGGTTCAGGAATCTGCGGTGCAGTGATTGTTTTTTGATCATGTCTGACTATTTGGTCAGGCATGTTTCTCACGGATTTGATCGTTTTAACGCATTGTTTCCAGCCAACGAAAAAAGGCCCATCCGAAGATGGGCCTTTCTTTGATTACCGGGTGCTAACTTTCTGCAATTACAGAATGTTGAGCGGGTAGTCGGTGATCAGGCGGAACTCTTTGATATCGCCTTCGCCTTCGTCAGCATTGGCGTAGTGCCATGCTTGACGGATGCGGAAGGACAGATCTTTGGCTGGGCCGGATTGAACCACGTACTTGGCTTCAAAGTTGATTTCGTGGTGTTTGCCGTCTTCGCCGTACAGACCAGCGTAAGCGCTGCCCGCTGGAGTCTTGGTGCCGTCGATGTTCCAACCATCCACGTAACGGGTCATGAAGCTCAGGCCAGGTACACCATATTCAGCCATTTTCAGGTCGTAACGGGCTTGTACCGATTTCTCGCCAGGACCGTTGAAGTCGGAGTACTGGATGGAGTTGGCGAGGAAAATCGAGTCGCCACCGCGGTTGTTCTTGCCCACGCCGATGTAGTCGAACGGAGTATCGCCGTTAACCTTCTGGAAGCCCAGGGTCAGGGTGTGCGCATTCAGGAACGAGTAAGCAGCAGCCAGCGAGAAGGCGGTGTTGCTGATTTCGCCTGCGTTAGCGTCGCCGGTGTCCTGAGTGTTGTAGATGTTACCGTCGAAGTTCAACGACTGAGTGCCACCCAGTGCGAGGGTGTAGTTCGCGTTGGCGTAGTACTGGTTCCAGATGTTATCGAGCTTGGCACCGTAGAACGAAAGGCTCAGTGCATCGGTGGCGCCCCATTTGATGCCTGCGTAGTCGATGTTGTCGGCTTCTACGCCAGCGTACGTTGCAAACAGGCCGCCGTCACGGGCGTTTTTGTCCTGGCTGGTCGCCGAGTAGAAGTGACCGCCTTCCATGTCAATGTTGTTGAATTCGCTGCTCTGCAGTTGGAAACCGCTGGCAGTTTGAGGAAGGATACGGGAACCGCCAACAGCGAACACTGGAGCAGTGCTTGGCTGCATGTCACCGGCTTTCAGCTCGGTTTTCGATACGCGAACTTTAACGGCGCCGCCGGCTTTGCCTTGGCTGTCGTTGACATGGCGATTGCCATTAGCGTTAGCGGTATCGCTACGGCTCATGTTGCCGGTGCCACCGGTGCCGTCGCCACCATCCAGTTTGATTGCCAGGTAACCGAATGTATCAACGCCAACGCCAATCAGGCCCTTGGTGTAACCGGAGCTGTAGTTGCCCCAGATGCCCTGGGTCCAGTCTTTCTGGTCGTTGGCGCCATTTTTGTTGTCACGGTTGAAGTAGTAGTTGCGAACCAGCAAGTTCAGCGAGCTGTCTTCAACAAAACCTTTGGCTTCAGCCTGGTCACTTACGAAAGGTGCGGCCGTAGCCAACTGAGTACTGGCTGCTGCTGCAACTGCCAGTGCGATGGTGCTCCACTTCATCACGCGCATCGTGATTTGCTCCTTTGGTTTTAGAAGAGTACTGCCGTCCACCTGATTTATTATCTGGGCGGCTCTTTCTTTTTGTGTCGGCGCAAACTTATATCACGCCGACTCTATTGGCGATACTTGCGTATCCATCCTTTCGGCTTCTTTACGACCCTGTCGCAAACAAGTCGGTAGATGTCGCAAATTTACAGCATTAATGCAAGCGGACCGACAACTTTAGCGTTGTTTTCCAGGGCTTGAACTTCGGTAAAAAGAGTCCTTGGTGAAACGTTTGAATCTCCATCGGGCAACCCTGCCGCTGTTTTTATTTGCCTTGAGCCTTCCACGTCCCGCAGAGGTTTCAAGGTGATGTGGGTGTGAATGCAACAAACGTGCACAAATTGGCAGTTTGTTGGCTTTTTTTCTTCTGGCCTGCCTTTCGCTGTAAAAACCTCATAAAACCGGGCGTTTCAAGCATGTTTTATGAGGCTTGACGCAAAGGTTTGCATCGTGTTTCAGCATACGGGTCGGCGGCGTAACAATGTAAAACGTTACCGGTCCACCCTGCAAGTGAGTAGATGGCGGATGCTGACGCGCTCAGCGTAGACGAACTGTGCGATTTTGGTGCAGAAAATTTTAACCGCTGTACCGAATTCATACAGTGCTGTCATTTGTCCGAATCGAACAGATCGTTGTTAATCAGTCATTTCAGTGTTTTTGGCCTCAAAGCTGGTTCTGTAGTGGTGCGTATTGGTGAAAATGCCTCATGTCGGGGCGTGTGTCTGTTCGTGAAGCCAGCGCCGTTCGCAGGTATGCTGCCGTCCTGTCGCTTGGTGCGCCGTCCTTCGGAAGGGGCGCTAAGCTGAAAAATGAGAACCAGGCGGGAGTGCGCACAGTGTTCGCTTTAGATCCACGGCTTCAACAAGACACGTTACCGATCGGGGATTTCCCGCTCTGCCGGTTGCTGTTGTCCAACGATTCGAATTACCCCTGGTTCATCCTGGTGCCTCGTCGTGACGATATCAGCGAGATATTTCAGTTGAGTGTCGCCGAGCAGCAACAGCTGTGGCAGGAGACGACTGCGTTGGCAGAAACGCTGAAGGATTCGTTCGACGCCGACAAGTTGAATGTCGCGGCCTTGGGTAACGTTGTCAGTCAGCTACACATGCATGTGATTGTGCGCAAGCGTGATGACGCCGCCTGGCCTGCTCCGGTCTGGGGCAAGCTTGCGGCCACGCCTTACACTGCGGAGCAGATCGCAGCGATTCGCGAACGCCTGCGTTTGGTATTGGCCGAAGACTTTACGTTTCTGGAGGGTTGAATCATGAGCCTGGAAGAACGCGTTACCGATCTGGAGAGCCAGTTGGCGTTTCAGGATGACGCCCTTCAGTCGTTGAGTGATGTGCTGGCGACGCAGCAGCGTGCAGTTGAACGCCTGCAGCTGCAAATGGCTGCACTGCTCAAGCGGCAGGAGGAAATGGCCGGCCAATTCGAATCCTTCGAAGAGGAAGCGCCACCGCCGCATTACTGACTTTTTATGATAAAGAAGTAGGCAATAAAAAACCGCGAACAGCCTGGCTGTTCGCGGTTTTTTTTAGCCTTGAATCAGCGACGCGGCAGGGCGGCGATCACATCTTCGGCTTGCAGGCCTTTGTCACGATTCATGACAGAGAACTCCACACGCTGGCCTTCGACCAGAACGCGGTGACCTTCGCCACGAATTGCCCGGAAATGCACGAAAATATCATCGCCGGAATCGCGGGAAATAAAGCCGAAGCCTTTGGATGTGTTGAACCACTTGACGGTGCCGGTATCGCGGTTGCTCATGTCATAGCTTGGCGAGGCGGCGGCTGGTGAAGATTTGTAGAAGCTGACGCCCAGGTGCAGCAAAACGGCGGACAGGGCAGCTAACAGGCTGAAGAGAACGGCAGGTTGACCGGCGATGACAGGCATCGGCGCGAGCAACGTCAGAACTTGCAGGAAGACGGCCAGAACCAGCAGCACGCTGACCAGGTTTTGCAGTTGGTGGCGCGGGCCTTTGTTCCAGTAAGGGATAACAGGAGCAAGGGTGAGGTTCAGCAGGCCGAAAAACGCCAGGTACAGCGCATCGGGTTGTTGCAGGTAAGGGACCGCTTCAGCTCGCAGGCTGGGGATGAAGGACAGCAGCAGGGCGGCTGCGCCCGTTAGCAGGTGGACGATTTTCAACATTTTAATTAACTCGCGTTAAGACGGATCACAAGGAAGAGCTGATGGAGCACGGTTCGCTTCAGAACAATAAGAGGCGTTGGACACGTACCCGGTATCAGCCTATGCGCTGCCCCCGGAAAAATAGGCGGTAGCGACACACTGCCTATTTAACAGCAAAGCCTGCAGCTACTCAAATCAGGCAGTCCGGCGGTGCTCTGGTGTTCGACTTGTTGCGGGTCATGTAAGGAAGTAGCCGGCGTGCCCGGCACCGAAGATATGATCAAACAGCTTGCCGAGGGGGCAGGAGGCAGTCAGGTCCTTGGGTTTTGTTCTCTTTCTGGCTTTTTACTTCATCAGGTCTCTTTTGCACGGGGTAAAACGCGCCTGAGCGCGTAGGAAAATGGCCGGCCTAGGACGGGCTCCATGATCCCCCTTTAGCTGTTGGCTTATCCTACGTGGATGGTCATAAAGTCATCTGGATATACCTTTGCGCCTGCGCTTTTATAAGGCAACAGATGTAGCTCTCTATAGAAGGCAAGGATGGCAAAGGAGTGTCAGCGATATGGTTTACGAAGACAGGCTGGGCGAAGGGAGTCTCGGTCCGACCAAGGATATTAGGGTTGATCCGTTCGTCAGTGAATTTGATATGGGGCTGGCCCGGCCTTTATCCCGCTCGGTGCGTTTGAATGGTTTTGCGACCTGCTTGCGGCTTGAGCAGGTCTACTGGGATATTTTGGGTGATATGGCCAAGGTCAATTGCTGTTCTGTCAGTGCGCTGCTGTCCCATGTGGACCGCGAGGTGCATTTGCGTCACGGCGGGGTCAAGAACTTCACAGGGCTGGTGCGGGTTGTCTGTGTCGTGCGCAGCTTGAAGGAAGGGGGCTGCATTGTGATGCCCTAGTCGCAGCGGCGTGAGGAGTTGAGTGTCAGTCTGTGCAGTCTTACGGCTGCACAGGCTGCATTTAATGGATATAATCCCGCTCTTTGCCGCAAAACCCAGCGTGTGCGGTAGCAATCTGATCGCCGAGACAACCCCCATGCCGATGTACGACTATCAATGTGCTTCCTGTGGTCATCAGTTGGAAGCCATTCAAAAGATCAGCGCAGCACCGCTGGTCGACTGCCCTGCCTGCCAGGCGCCAGAGCTTAAAAAGATGCTGTCCATGCCAGGCTTCCGCCTCAGCGGCACTGGCTGGTACGAAACCGATTTCAAGACCGGCTCGAAGAAGAACCTGGCCGGCGGCGACAAAGCTGACTAGAGCCTGAGTTGAACCACACGCGTGAGCGCTTGCATCATCCGGCACCTTTATCAAGGGCAGGATGTGCAGGTCTCCAACCGAATTTCGATTACGAGAAGTGAAACCACTACCATGATGCGCAGCCATTATTGCGGCCAACTGAACGAAAGCCTGGAAGGCCAGGAAATTACTCTTTGCGGTTGGGTTCACCGTCGCCGTGACCACGGTGGGGTGATTTTCCTCGATATCCGTGATCGTGACGGTCTGGCCCAGGTGGTGTTCGACCCGGACCGCGCTGAATCCTTCGCCGCGGCCGATCGCGTGCGCAGCGAGTACGTCGTGAAGATCACCGGCAAGGTTCGCCTGCGTCCGGCCGGTGCCACCAACGCCAACATGGCGTCGGGTATGATCGAAGTCCTCGGTTACGAACTGGAAGTGCTGAACGAGTCGGAAACCCCGCCGTTCCCGCTGAACGAGTTCTCCGATGTCGGCGAAGAAACCCGCCTGCGCTATCGCTTCCTTGACCTGCGTCGCCCGGAAATGGCCGAGAAGCTGCGTCTGCGTTCGCGCATGACTACCAGCATCCGTCGCTACCTGGACGAGAACGGCTTCCTCGACGTCGAGACTCCGATCCTGACCCGCGCCACCCCTGAAGGTGCTCGCGACTATCTGGTGCCGAGCCGTACCCACGCCGGTTCGTTCTTCGCCTTGCCGCAATCGCCGCAGCTGTTCAAGCAACTGCTGATGGTGGCCGGCTTCGACCGTTACTACCAGATCGCCAAGTGCTTCCGCGACGAAGACCTGCGTGCCGACCGTCAGCCTGAGTTCACCCAGATCGACATCGAGACCAGCTTCCTCGATGAAAAAGACATCATGGGCCTGACTGAAGGCATGATCCGCAACCTGTTCAAGGAAGTGCTGGATCTGGAATTCGGTGAATTCCCGCACATGACCTTCGAAGAGGCCATGCGTCGTTATGGTTCCGACAAGCCGGACCTGCGTAACCCGCTGGAGCTGGTTGACGTTGCCGATCAACTCAAAGAAGTTGATTTCAAAGTGTTCAGCGGCCCGGCCAATGATCCGAAGTGCCGTATTGCTGCCTTGCGCGTTCCAGGCGCGGCGAGCATGCCGCGCAAGCAGATCGACGATTACACCAAGTTCGTCGGCATCTACGGTGCCAAGGGCCTGGCGTACATCAAGGTCAACGAGCGCGCCAAAGGCGTTGAAGGTCTGCAATCGCCGATCGTCAAGAATATCCCTGAGGCCAACCTCAATGTAATCCTCGATCGCGTTGGTGCGGTTGACGGCGACATCGTGTTCTTCGGTGCCGACAAAGCCAAGATCGTCAGCGAAGCCCTGGGCGCGTTGCGAATCAAGGTGGGTAACGACCTGGACCTGCTGACCTGCAAGTGGGCGCCAATGTGGGTCGTCGACTTCCCGATGTTCGAAGAGAACGACGACGGCAGCTTCAGCGCCTTGCACCACCCGTTCACCGCGCCGAAGTGCACGCCGGAAGAACTGGAAGCCAACCCGGCGACCGCTCTGTCCCGTGCCTACGACATGGTGCTGAACGGCACCGAGCTGGGTGGCGGTTCGATCCGTATCCACCGTAAGGAAATGCAGCAGACTGTGTTCCGCCTGCTGGGTATCAACGAAGCGGAACAGGAAGAGAAATTCGGCTTCCTGCTCGACGCCCTGAAGTACGGCGCGCCGCCGCACGGTGGTCTGGCCTTCGGTCTGGATCGTCTGGTGATGCTGATGACCGGCGCCCAGTCGATCCGTGAAGTGATCGCCTTCCCGAAAACCCAGAGCGCGGCGGACGTCATGACGCAGGCACCGGGTCAAGTGGATGCCAAGGCATTGCGCGAACTGCACATTCGTCTGCGCGAAACACCAAAGGCTGAGTAAGGCTGACCGCAAAGGCGCATCCTTTTGGGTGCGCCTTTTCTTTAGGTCGAGATTTTTTGTTGCTGGCCGACACTGTGTGGGGCGGGCAATGTTTCAAAGATAATTCGGAGCGAGTTATGGCGGGTCATTCCAAGTGGGCGAACATCAAGCACCGCAAAGAACGTCAGGATGCCAAGAAGGGCAAGATTTTCACCAAGTGGATTCGTGAACTGACTGTTGCTGCCCGTCAGGGTGGCGGTGATCCGGGCTCCAACCCGCGCCTGCGTCTGGCGCTGGACAAGGCCCTTGGCGCGAACATGAGTCGCGACATCATTGATCGCGCGGTTGCACGCGGCGCGGGTGCTGCCGACACCGACGACATGGTCGAGTTGAGCTATGAAGGCTACGGCCCGGGCGGTGTGGCGGTGATGGTCGAGTGCATGACCGATAACCGTAATCGCACTGCCGCTGCTGTTCGCCACGCGTTCAGCAAATGCGGCGGCAACCTCGGCACCGACGGTTCCGTGGCGTATCTGTTCGAGCGCAAAGGGCAGATTTCCTTCGCGCCAGGCGTTGATGAAGACGCGCTGATAGAAGCGGCCATGGAAGCCGACGCCGATGACGTAGTCACCCACGAAGATGGCTCGATTGACGTGTTCACATCTTTCGCTGGCTTCTATGCCGTGCGCAATGCGTTGGAAGCGGCTGGTTTCAAAGGTGAAGACGCAGAAATCGTCATGCTGCCGACCACCAGTGCCGAGCTGGACCTGGAAGGCGCCGAGAAGGTGCTCAAGCTGATCGACATGCTCGAAGACCTGGATGACGTGCAGAACGTCTATTCCAACGCGGACATTCCGGAGTCGGTGGCTGCACAGCTCGGTTAAGGGCGACTAGGATCTATTGTGGGAGCGATTCTGCTCGCGAATGCGGATTTTCAGGCAACATCGTTGCTGAATATGAAACCGCTTTCGCGAGCAGGCTCGCTCCCACATTTGTTATTCGCTGAATTGAATATTGTGCTTTTACTGAACCCGCAGGCGTTATGACTTTAATTTTGGGTATCGACCCCGGTTCGCGTATTACCGGTTATGGCGTGGTGCGCGATACCGGGCGTGGCTGTGTGTACGTCGCGTCGGGCTGCATTCGCACGGGCTCGGGAGAATTGCATGAGCGTCTGCAGATCGTTTATCGCGGCGTGCGTGAAATCATCCAGACTTACGGACCGGTCACCATGGGCATCGAAAAGGTGTTCATGGCGCGCAATGCCGACTCTGCACTGAAACTGGGTCAGGCGCGCGGTGCTGCAATCGTTGCCGGTGCCGAAGAATGCCTGGAAATCGCCGAGTACACCGCGACCCAGGTCAAGCAGGCAGTGACCGGCACCGGCGCGGCAAATAAAGAACAGGTGCAGATGATGGTCATGCACATGCTGAAATTGACCAGCAAGCCGCAAATCGACGCCTCGGACGCCCTGGCCATTGCCATCTGCCATGCTCACACCCGTTCCAGTTTGTTACCCCATGGCCTGGGGACGGCACGCAGTCGTGGCGGGCGCTTGCGTCTCTGATAGCATCAGCAGTCTTTTTTATGGAATGAGGGTTGTCGTGTCTGTGTCGTCGGCGCGACCCCTTGTTCTGTTCGTCGCCAGGCATTGATCTGGCCAACGCTCAAGGATCTGAAACGTGATTGGACGCTTGCGCGGCACACTGGCTGAAAAACAGCCGCCGCACCTGATTCTGGATGTAAACGGTCTGGGGTATGAGCTGGAAGTGCCCATGACCACGCTGTATCGCTTGCCGTCGGTCGGTGAACCGCTGACCTTGCACACCCACTTGGTCGTACGCGAAGACGCGCAGTTACTCTATGGTTTCTTCGGCAAGCGTGAGCGAGACTTTTTCCGCGAGTTGATCCGTCTCAACGGCGTAGGGCCAAAATTGGCGCTGGCGTTGATGTCGAGCCTGGAAGTCGATGAGCTGGTCCGTTGCGTGCAGTCCCAGGACACCTCGGCGCTGACCAAGGTGCCAGGCGTGGGCAAAAAAACCGCCGAACGTTTGTTGGTGGAACTCAAGGATCGCTTCAAAGCTTGGGAAACCGTACCGGCGATGTTCGCCCTGGTGCCAAACCAGCCGGGAGGGTCAGACGCGCCGGCTCCGGTTGCCACCGCCGAAAATGACGCGGTCAGCGCGCTGATCTCCCTGGGCTACAAGCCACAGGAGGCCAGCAAGGCGATTTCCGCGATCAAGGAGAAAGGTTTGAGCAGTGAAGACATGATTCGTCGTGCCCTGAAGGGAATGATTTAAGTGATTGAAGCTGATCGTCTGATTACCGCCGCGCCCGGTCCTCGTGATCGCGAGGAAGTCCAGGATCGGGCGATTCGTCCTGTCAGCCTGGCCGAATACATCGGCCAGCCGACTGTTCGCGAGCAAATGGAGTTGTTCATCCAGGCCGCCCGTGGGCGTAACGAGTCGCTGGATCACACGCTGATCTTCGGTCCGCCGGGCTTGGGGAAAACCACCTTGGCGAACATTATCGCCCAGGAAATGGGGGTGTCGATCAAGAGCACGTCGGGGCCCGTGCTTGAGCGTCCGGGTGACCTGGCGGCGCTGTTGACCAACCTTGAACCTCACGACGTGCTGTTCATCGACGAAATCCATCGCCTGTCACCGATTGTCGAAGAAGTGCTGTACCCGGCCATGGAAGATTTCCAGCTCGACATCATGATCGGTGAGGGGCCGGCCGCGCGTTCGATCAAGCTTGATTTGCCGCCATTCACTCTGGTCGGTGCAACGACTCGTGCCGGTATGTTGACCAACCCCTTGCGCGACCGCTTCGGGATCGTCCAGCGCCTGGAGTTCTACAGCACCGCTGACCTCGCCACGATTGTCAGTCGTTCGGCGAGCATTCTTGGTTTGCCGCTGGACCCGGAAGGCGCCTTTGAAATCGCCCGTCGTGCTCGCGGTACGCCACGGATCGCCAACCGTCTGTTGCGTCGGGTGCGCGATTTCGCCGAAGTGCGCGCCAAGGGGCACATTACCAAGCCGATTGCCGACCTCGCTTTGAATCTGCTGGACGTCGACGAACGTGGTTTCGACCACCAGGACCGGCGTCTGCTGTTGACCATGATCGAGAAGTTCGACGGTGGTCCGGTCGGAGTGGACAGCCTGGCCGCCGCCATCAGCGAAGAACGCCACACCATTGAAGACGTGCTGGAGCCCTACCTGATCCAGCAGGGCTACATCATGCGCACCCCGCGGGGGCGAGTGGTGACCCGGCATGCATATTTGCACTTCGGTTTAAACATTCCGTCACGAATGGGCGAAATGCCCGTCGTAGACGAGTTCCTTGATGCCGTGGACGATTAATAATCTTTGCGCACTGATATATTCGGCGTTTGTGCGGTCCCAGGACCGTACTTTTGCCGCAAAGCCGCAGATCAATGAAAAACAGTTGCCTGGCCGGATTGGCAACCTGAGGAGTAAGCACTAGAGTATGCGCGCGCAAAACGGGCTTGAGCCGTTCGCACATCGTTGTCGCGTTTATTACGAGGACACCGATGCCGGCGGCATCGTGTATTACGTCAATTACCTCAAGTTTATGGAACGGGCTCGAACCGAGCGGCTCCGGGATCTGGGCTTTGCCCAATCGGCGCTGGTAGGGGAGGACCTGTTGTTTGTCGTGCATTCCAGCGAAGCGCGTTACCACGCGCCGGCGCGACTGGACGACGAGCTTCTGGTAAGCGCTGAAGTAATCGAATTGAACCGTGCCAGCCTGCGCTTCAAACAGCAGGTCAGGCGGGCTACGGATAATGTGCTGCTCTGCGAGGGGCAGTTTTTGGTGGCCTGTGTGCGCACTGACAGTTTAAAACCCCGGGCCATTCCCGAAGCTCTACGTGCGGCCTTTGCCGACGTGAGCGGCGCGGGTACACACTCAAAGCAGGAGATTAAGCGTGGAAGCTAACGTCGTCGACCATACCTCCATGTGGAGCCTGGTCAGCAATGCCAGTATCGTGGTGCAACTGGTAATGCTGATCCTGGTAGCCGCATCGGTCACCTCATGGATCATGATCTTTCAGCGCAGCAATCTGCTGCGCGCCGGTCGACGTGCCCTGGAGAGCTTTGAAGAGCGCTTCTGGTCGGGTATCGACCTGTCCAAACTCTACCGTCAGGCCGGCAGCAACCCTGATCCGGATTCGGGCGTCGAGCAGATCTTCCGTGCCGGCTTCAAGGAATTCTCCCGTCTGCGCCAGCAGTCAGGCGTTGACCCGGAAGCGGTCATGGAAGGTGTGGCCCGTGCCATGCGCGTTGCCATTTCTCGCGAAGAAGAAAAGCTTGAACAGAGCCTGCCGTTCCTCGCTACCGTCGGTTCCGTCAGCCCGTACATCGGTCTGTTCGGTACGGTCTGGGGCATCATGAACTCCTTCCGTGGTCTGGCCGCTGCCCAGCAAGCGACCCTGGCCACTGTGGCTCCAGGTATCGCCGAAGCACTGATCGCCACCGCGATCGGTCTGTTCGCCGCCATCCCGGCCGTTATCGCGTACAACCGTTTTGCTGCTCGCAGCGAAACCCTGCTGGGCCGTTACTACACCTTCGCCGACGAATTCCAGGCGATCCTGCACCGCAAAGTGCACACCAGCGAAGAATAAGCAGGTAATTTCCAATGGCTTTAATCGCTCGAGCTCGCAAAAAGCGCAAGCCGGTTGCGGAGATGAACGTGGTGCCTTACATCGACGTGATGCTGGTACTGCTGGTCATTTTCATGGTGACCGCGCCGATGCTCAATCAGGGCGTGAAAGTTGATCTGCCCAAGGTTTCCAGCGAAGCCTTGCCGCAGGACAACAACACTCAGGTCCTGACCATTTCGATCAAGGCTGACAAGACCTACTACTGGAACCTTGGCAGCGAAGTCGACACCGAAAAGCAGCAGGACAAGGCCATGACCTTGCCGCAGATGACTGACGCGGTGACCAAGATCATTCGTGCCGGTACTGAAGGTGGCAAGCGCACTCAGGTGTTCATCCGCGGCGACAAGACCGTCGACTACGGTTCGGTCATGGGCGCCATGGGCGGGTTGCAGAAAGCCGGCGTCGGTAATGTTGGCTTGATTACCGAGGCGCCCTGATGCAGCAACAACGAGAGCCAACAGCCTCGGAAAGCTACTTCTGGCCTAGTGTCTGGGCGATTGGCTTGCACGTGCTGGTGTTTGGCATGCTGTTTGTCAGTTTTGCCATGACGCCTGAGTTGCCGCCGGCCAAGCCGATTGTCCAGGCGACGCTGTACCAGCTGAAATCGAAAAGTCGGGCGACCACCCAGACCAATCAGAAGATTGCGGGTGAAGCGCAGAAATCTGCTGCGCGACAGACCGAAGTCGAACAGATGGAACAGAAGAAGGTCGAGCAGGAAGCGGTGAAGGCTGCGGAACAAAAGAAAGAAGAGGCGGCTCAAAAGGCCGAGGAAGCCAAGAAGGCCGACGAGTCAAAGAAAGCGGATGAGGCGAAAAAGGCTGATGAAGCCAAGAAAGCCGATGAAGCGAAGAAGACCGCCGAAGCCAAAAAGGCCGAAGAGAAACAATTGGCTGATATAGCCAAGAAGAAAGCCGAAGAAGAAGCCAAGAAAGCTGCTGAAGAAGAGGCCAAGAAAGAGGCCGCTGAAGAAGCGAAGAAGAAAATCGTCGAAGACGCGAAGAAGAAAGCCGCCGAAGACGCCAAGAAGAAAGCTGAAGCTGAAGAGGCGAAGAAGAAAGTCGCCGAAGACGCGAAGAAGAAAGCTGCTGCCGATGCTGCGAAGAAAAAATCGCAGGATGCGGCACGTAAATCTACCGAAGACAAAAAGGCTCAGGCCTTGGCCGATTTGCTTTCCGACACGCCGCAGCGCCAGCAGGCCTTGGCGGATGAACAGGGTGACGAAGTCGCCGGCAGTTTCGATGATTTGATTCGTGCTCGTGCGGCGGAAGGCTGGGCTCGTCCACCTTCGGCACGCAAAGGTATGACAGTCGTGCTGCAAATCGGCATGTTGCCGGATGGTACGGTGACTTCGGTCAACGTGGCCAAGTCCAGCGGTGACGGTCCGTTTGACGCGTCTGCTGTAGCGGCGGTCAAGAATATTGGACGTTTGATAGAAATGCAGGGAATGAAGCCGAGCGATTTCGCTCCGTATCGTTCATTCAAGATGACATTCACGCCTGAGGATTTAGCCCCGTGAGAAACCTTCTTCGAGGGATGCTTGTCGTTATCTGCTGCCTGGCAGGGTTAGCGACGGCAGATGAAAAAAACATTCTGGTTACCAGCGGCAGTGATCGGGCCACCCCGATTGCAGTCGTTCCGTTCGCGTTCCAGGGCGGTACTGTCCTGCCGGACGACATGGCCGAAATCATCGGTAACGACCTGCGCAACTCGGGTTACTACTCGCCGATTCCAAAGCAGAACATGATCAGCCTGCCGAGCCAGGCCAGCGAAATCATTTTCCGTGACTGGAAGGCGGTTGGCGCCCAGTACATTATGGTCGGCAGCATTGTTCCGGCAGGCGGTCGTCTGCAGGTGCAGTACGCTCTGTTCAACGTCGCCACCGAGCAGCAAGTGCTGACCGGCAGCGTGTCGGGCAGCGTTGATCAACTGCGCGACATGGCGCACTACATCGCTGACCAGTCGTTTGAAAAACTGACCGGTATCAAAGGTGCGTTCTCGACGCGTCTGTTGTACGTGACGGCCGAGCGTTTCTCTGAGAAGAACACGCGCTACACGCTGCAACGTTCGGACTATGACGGTGCCCGCGCCGTGACCTTGCTGCAATCGCGCGAGCCGATTCTGTCGCCGCGTTTTGCACCGGATGGCAAGCGCATCGCGTATGTGTCGTTCGAGCAGAAGCGTCCACGTATTTTCGTGCAGAACATCGACACCGGTCGCCGCGAGCAGATCACCAACTTCGAAGGCCTGAACGGCGCGCCAGCCTGGTCGCCGGACGGCAATCGCCTGGCCTTCGTATTGTCCAAGGACGGCAACCCGGACATCTACGTGATGAACCTGGGTTCGCGTCAGATCTCTCGCGTCACCAATGGTCCCGGCATCAACACCGAACCGTTCTGGGGTAAGGATGGTTCGACCATCTACTTCACTTCCGACCGTGGCGGCAAGCCACAGATCTACAAAACCAGCGTCGGTGGTGGCGGTGCGGAGCGTGTGACCTTCGTGGGTAACTACAACGCCAACCCGAAGCTTTCAGCTGATGAAAAGACCCTTGTGATGATTCACCGCCAGGACGGCTTCACCAATTTCAAGGTGGCGGCCCAGGATTTGCAGCGCGGTAGTGTAAAGATCCTCACTGATAGCACTCTGGACGAGTCGCCCACTGTCGCGCCTAACGGCACCATGGTAATCTACGCCACCCGCCAGCAGGGCCGGGGAGTCTTGATGCTCGTGTCCATTAATGGACGCGTAAGGCTCCCGCTTCCTACCGCACAAGGCGAAGTCAGAGAACCTTCCTGGTCCCCTTACCTGAACTGACGCGGCGCTACACGTTGTACTTAACACATTGGGGTTCATTAGGAGTTTCACGATGGAAATGCTGAAGTTTGGTAAATTTGCTGCGCTGGCTCTGGCCATGGCTGTAGCTGTAGGTTGCTCGTCCAAAGGCGGCGACAATGCCGGTGAAGGCGCAGTAGATCCAAACGCTGGTTACGGCGCAAACACTGGTGCCGTTGACGGTTCCCTGAGCGAAGAAGCTGCTCTGCGTGCAATCACCATCTTCTACTTCGAATACGACAGTTCGGACCTGAAGCCAGAAGCCATGCGCGCTCTGGACGTTCACGCAAAAGACCTGAAAGCAAACGGCGCTCGCGTTGTTCTGGAAGGCAACACCGACGAACGTGGTACTCGTGAGTACAACATGGCACTGGGCGAGCGTCGTGCGAAAGCCGTTCAACGCTACCTGGTACTGCAAGGTGTTTCCCCAGCTCAGCTGGAACTGGTTTCCTACGGCGAAGAGCGTCCAGTTGCTACCGGCAACGACGAGCAGTCCTGGGCTCAAAACCGTCGCGTCGAACTGCGTAAGTAATTCGTCATGCGAACGTGCCGTCGTGCTGTAACTGTCTTGGCTCTCAGTCTCGCGCCGCTTGCGGTGTGGGCTGCGGTTCCTGTGGTCGATAACAACTCCGGTTATAACAATAGCGGGACCAGTTATCCGCCTGCGGGTTACGGTACGAACGGCGCCTATGCCGGGGGAGGGGTTTCGACCCCTGTCTCGGCACAGGGCGAGCTGTTCAACCAACTGCAATCCATGCAGGAGCAGATCTCACGCCAACAGGGTGTGATCGAAGTTCTGCAAAATGAAGTAGCGCGCATGAAGCAAGAGAACCTGGAGCGATATCAGGATCTTGATCGGCGCATAGGAACCGGCGTTGCACCTGCCGCGACTCCTGAAAATTCTTCCACCGGTGGTGATTTGAATGCCCCCGGCGCAGCCGCAGCAGCTGGCGCAAGTGCAGGAGCCGCTGCCGCTCATGCACCTGCCGCGGGTAGCGAACCAGCTGATCCCGCGAAGGAAAAGCTGTATTACGACGCAGCCTTCGACCTGATCAAAGCGAAGGATTTCGACAAGGCCAGCCAGGCTTTTGCTGCCTTCCTGCGCAAATACCCGAACAGCCAATACGCGGGCAATGCCCAGTACTGGTTGGGCGAAGTGAACCTGGCCAAAGGCGATCTGCAAGGTGCAGGTCAGGCGTTTGCCAAGGTTTCGCAGCTGTACCCCAAGCACCCAAAAGTGCCTGACTCTCTGTACAAACTGGCTGATGTAGAGCGCCGCCTAGGTCACACCGACAAGGTCAAAGGCATTCTGCAGCAGGTTGTGTCGCAATACCCGGGCACTTCCGCCGCTCAGTTGGCCCAGCGAGACTTGCAGCGCATGTAAGCCTGTAAGGCCTGTTTTGAAGAAACCCGCGCCTGTCGCGGGTTTTTTCGTTAGAATTCACCCCCTTTTTATGAAACACGCTTTTTGGGATCTGCGCGGTGGCGGGGTTCCTTGAAGTGCCTGACGGAGGCGGACAGCCTGTTTAGCTGTTATGCCCGTGGCGACTATGCAAGACACATTGAGAATTACCGAAGTTTTTTACTCGTTGCAGGGTGAAACGCGGACTGCCGGGCTGCCCACAGTATTTGTGCGCCTGACCGGTTGCCCATTGCGTTGCCAATACTGCGACAGCGCCTATGCGTTCACTGGCGGCACCATTCGCCCGCTCGACGACATCCTCGAGCAAGTGGCCGGTTTCCGCCCGCGTTATGTGTGTGTCACCGGTGGCGAACCGTTGGCCCAGCCTAACGCCATCCCATTGCTCAAGCAGTTGTGCGACGCCGGTTACGAAGTGTCACTGGAAACCAGTGGTGCGCTCGACATCTCGGCAGTAGATTCACGGGTCAGTCGCGTTGTCGACCTGAAAACCCCGGGTTCGAAGGAAGCACACCGCAACCGCTACGAGAATATCGAATTGCTCACGCCTAACGATCAGGTGAAGTTTGTCATCTGCTCGCGGGAAGACTACGACTGGGCCGTGTCCAAGCTGATCCAGTACGGTCTTGATCGACGTGCCGGCGAAGTCCTGTTCTCGCCAAGCCACCACGACCTGAATGCTCGGGACCTGGCGGATTGGGTGGTGGCGGACAACCTGCCCGTGCGTCTGCAATTGCAGCTGCATAAATATCTTTGGAATGACGAGCCGGGGCGCTGAAATGACGGAACAACTGAATACAGCTGAAAAACGTGCGGTCATCCTGCTGTCCGGCGGCCTGGACTCGGCGACAGTCGTGGCCATGGCTCGCGCCGAAGGTTACAGCTGCTACACCATGAGCTTCGATTACGGTCAGCGTTCTCATGCCGAGTTGTACGCCGCCGAACGCGTCGCCCGAGACCTCGGTGTGGTCGAGCACAAAGTGATCGGTCTGAACCTGAACGGCATCGGCGGTTCGGCGCTGACTGACAGCAGCATCGACATTCCGGAGGAGCTGGGGGAGGGCATTCCAGTCACTTACGTGCCGGCGCGCAATACGGTATTCCTGTCGCTGGCGTTGGGTTGGGCCGAAGTGCTCGGTGCGCGTGACATCTTTATTGGTGTCAACGCGGTGGATTACTCCGGTTACCCGGACTGCCGTCCCGAGTTCATCGAGTCCTTCGAGCGCATGGCCAATCTGGCCACCAAGGCCGGTGTAGAGGGCAATGGCTTCCGTATCCAGGCGCCTCTGCAGAACCTGAGCAAGGCGCAGATCGTCGAGGCGGGCGTGAAGCTGGGCGTCAATTACGGGCTGACGGTTTCCTGCTATCAGGCCGACGATAACGGCCGTGCGTGCGGCAAATGCGATAGCTGCCGACTGCGTGCAGAAGGCTTTGCGGCGGCCGGAATCAGTGACCCAACACCTTATTTTTGATTTATTTCAAATTAGGTGTTGAATAGTCCTTAAAAATCAGTATTATACGCGCCACCACACAGCGGGTCGTTAGCTCAGTTGGTAGAGCAGTTGGCTTTTAACCAATTGGTCGTAGGTTCGAATCCCACACGACCCACCATTTTTGTAGCAGTTTTAAAAGTCTGGAAGGCCCACGCAAGTGAGGATTTCCGGATTTTTTTTTGCCCGCGATTTAAGGTCGCCCGGGTTCTGGGCTGCACCGCGTGACGCAGGTCAGAATCATCTTTTGCATCCGCGGGATATTCTGTAGCCTTGCCGGCTTCAACGCTGTCCGTGCCTGATGAATACTCACTCTCCCGGCGGTACCCCTGAAGGGTCCGGAGCCGGGTGTATACTCGACTTTCGCGCAAATGCGCCTGCAGGTCTTGCGAACATGACGCAGATTTCCGAACGCCTTTTGGTTCAGGCTCACCTCGATGCCAAGCAGCCCAAGCCGCTGACTGCCGAGGAAGAAGCCTATTACCGTGCCGCCATCGCCGCCGAGCTCAAGGCTCAGGACGCGGTGCTGGTTGCCCACTTCTATTGCGATCCGGTGATTCAGGCCCTGGCCGAAGAAACCGGTGGTTGCGTCTCCGACTCGCTGGAGATGGCCCGCTTTGGCAATGCTCACCCGGCCAAGACCGTGGTGGTCGCCGGGGTGAAGTTCATGGGCGAAACCGCAAAAATCCTCAACCCTGAAAAGCGCGTGCTGATGCCAACCCTCGAGGCGACCTGCTCGCTGGATCTGGGTTGCCCGGTGGACGAGTTTTCGGCGTTTTGCGATCAGCACCCGGAACGTACGGTGGTGGTGTATGCCAATACCTCGGCGGCGGTCAAAGCGCGGGCGGATTGGGTGGTGACGTCCAGCTGTGCGCTGGAGATCGTCGAAAGCCTGATGGATAACGGCGAGACCATCATCTGGGGGCCGGACAAACACCTGGGCACCTACATTCAGCGCCAGACCGGTGCGGACATGCTGCTGTGGGACGGTGCCTGCATCGTTCACGAAGAATTCAAGTCCAAGCAGCTTGAAGACATGAAGGCGCTGTACCCGGATGCTGCGATTCTGGTGCACCCAGAGTCGCCAACCGCGGTGATCGAATTGGCGGATGCCGTCGGTTCCACCAGTCAGCTGATCGCGGCGGCCCAGAGCCTGCCGAACAAAACGCTGATCGTCGCCACTGATCGCGGCATTTTCTACAAAATGCAGCAGTTGTGTCCGGACAAGGTCTTCATCGAGGCGCCAACGGCCGGTAACGGTGCAGCGTGCCGTAGTTGCGCGCACTGCCCATGGATGGCGATGAACACCCTTGAGCGCACGCTGAAGAGCTTGAAAGAGGGGGCGAACGAGATCTTTGTAGATCCAGCGTTGATCCCTCAAGCCATTCGGCCGTTGAAGCGCATGCTCGACTTCACTCAGGCGGCGCGGATGAAGCTGGCCGGCAACGCTTGAGAACTTTCAGCTAGTCACGAAAAACTGTGGGAGCGAGCCTGCTCGCGAAGAGGGAGTAGGCTCGCTCCCACAGTGGTTTTCGTTTGGCTGAATTACTTGGTTTTCTTTGGAATCCGCACCAGTTGCGTATTGGAGTAGATGTCATGCCAGCTGCGCTTCTGCTTGTCGAACAGCGACCAGAAGAAACCCAGCCCGAGGCATAGCCAGGACGCAATCGACACCACAAATCGCAACAACGCCTGCCACAGGCTGATGGACGAGCCATCGGCGTTCTGTACGCGGATGCACCACACCTGCATGCCGAGGGTCTGACCCGACCAGGTCCAGAACTTGGCGAAGAAGCCGAACAGCACAAACAGCAGCACGGTCGAAAGCAATGGATCACCGTCCAGCGCGCCGGCTTCAGTCAGAGTGCGCATTTTGTCTTCGCCGAGGATCGCCATCTGGATCATCTTGTAAATGCCGCTGGTGACGATCAGCAGGGCGGTACACAACAGGAAGTCATAGAACATCGCTGCCAGACGACGACCCAGGGTGGCGGCGGGAAAGTCGCCCTGGGGGTTGAGCAGGTGTTTCGACATGGCAGCCTCTGGACAGAAAAAGAAGCCATTTTACGGATTTACGCGCACAAAAAAGCCCCTGATGTCAGCATCAGGGGCTTTTTCGTTACAGAAGATTAGGCTTCTGCTTGTACTTCGTCAGCCTGCATGCCTTTCTGGCCTTGCACAGCAACGAAAGTCACTTTCTGGCCTTCTTTCAGGCTCTTGAAGCCGTTGCCCTGGATGGCGCGGAAATGCACGAACAGATCCGGACCGCTTTCAGGAGTGATAAAACCAAAACCTTTCTCGTCGTTAAACCACTTGACGGTACCGCTCTGACGTTGGGACATTTCTTATTTCCTTTGACGCTAAAATTAATGACAGTCTCCTTCTCGTGAAAGAGTACTGGGGCTGGTTGCAGGAGAGTAAGAAGACGTCGAACGGGATGTAGCTAACTTGTAGGCTACTGCCCAGGTCACGATTCCAAGCGACCCTTGCAAACACAGTGGACAAACTCTACGCCAACTACGGGAGAAAAAACAAGCCCTGTCAGAGGCCCGGTTTTGCTCAGGTTGAGGGCATTAGTCGCTCCACTAGTGCGTTCTTATTCTTTGTGGCTGTTCAATTGTTTTCGAACGTTATAAGCCGCGTTCATAAACGAAGCTTACAGGTAATGATATGCACTACTTTATGGCGGTTGCGTTACACATTAGTGCACTGTTAACGCAACCGCGTTACTTATAGAAACAGTCAATCAGCCACGATAGTAGCGTTGTGCAACAAATGGCATTTTGCTTACAAGCAAAGGCACCTTTTTCCCACGGACAATCGCCCACACGGGTGTGTCGATGGCGATATAAGCGCTGTTGACGTAACCCATGGCCAACGGACCGCCGAGTGTCGGACCGAAGCCGCCACTGCAAACAGTACCGATGATGTCGCCGGCTTCGTTGACGATTTCCGCGCCTTCACGCACAGGCGTGCGTTCCTGAGGCAGCAGACCGACGCGCTTGCGGCTGACGCCACCTTGTTGTTGTGCGAACACGGTTTCAGCGCCAGGGAAGCCACCCGCCCGCGCACCATCGGCACGACGAGGCTTGGAAATGGCCCACAGCAGGCTCGCTTCGATAGGCGTGGTCTCGGTGTTCATGTCATGGCCGTAGAGGCACAGGCCGGCTTCCAGACGCAGCGAGTCACGGGCGCCGAGGCCGATGGCCGCCACTTCAGTTTCAGCCAGCAGGGAGCGGGCAAGGGCTTCGGCGTTGGCGGCCGGTACCGAGATTTCGAAACCGTCTTCACCGGTGTAGCCCGAGCGGCTGACAAAGCAGTCAACACCCAGCAGTTTCACGCGGGCGAACTGCATGAAGGTCATCTTCGTCACTTCGGGTGCCAGACGCGCGAGCACGGTGACCGCGGCCGGGCCTTGCAGCGCCAACAGCGCGCGTTCTTCGAACAACGGCTCGATGGTGCACTGGTCGCCGATGTGCTTGCGCAGGTGCGCCAGGTCCTGATCCTTGCAGGCCGCGTTGACCACCAGGAACAGTTCATCGTTACCGAGGTTGGCGACCATCAGGTCGTCGAGGATGCCACCGGTTTCGTTGGTGAACATCGCGTAGCGCTGCATGCCCACCGGCAGGTCGATGATGTCCACCGGCACCAGGGTTTCCAGGGCCTTGGCGGCATTGGCGCCGGTCAGGCGAATCTGGCCCATGTGCGAGACATCGAACAACCCGGCCTGATCACGGGTGTGTTGGTGTTCTTTCATCACGCCGAGCGGGTATTGCACCGGCATGTCATAGCCAGCGAACGGCACCATGCGTGCGCCAAGTTCGATGTGCAGAGCGTGCAGCGGGGTTTTCAGCAATTGTTCGGTGGACATATTCAGCTCCTGAAAAAGTGTGCAAATGCGCGTGAGCATCAGCACTCGATAATGTTGACCGCCAAACCGCCACGGGCGGTTTCCTTGTATTTGCTTTTCATGTCGGCGCCGGTCTGGCGCATGGTGCGGATGACCTTGTCGAGGGAAACGAAGTGCTGACCGTCGCCGCGCAGGGCCATGCGTACCGCGTTGATCGCCTTCACCGAGCCCATAGCGTTGCGCTCGATGCAAGGCACTTGCACCAGTCCGCCAATCGGGTCACAGGTCAGGCCGAGGTTGTGTTCCATGCCGATTTCGGCGGCGTTTTCCACTTGCTGCACGGTCCCGCCAAGGACTTCGCACAAGGCGCCGGCCGCCATGGAACAGGCCACGCCGACCTCACCCTGGCAACCGACTTCGGCGCCGGAAATCGAGGCGTTTTCTTTATAGAGAATGCCGATGGCCGCCGCAGTCAGCAGGAAGCGCACGACGCCGTCTTCGGTCGCGCCGGGGATGAAGCGCATGTAGTAATGCAACACGGCGGGAACGATCCCGGCCGCACCGTTTGTAGGTGCGGTCACGACGCGTCCGCCATTGGCGTTTTCTTCATTGACCGCCAAGGCGTACAGGTTGACCCAGTCCAGCACCGACAGCGGATCACGCAACGATGATTCCGGGTTTTTGCACAGTTGTCGATGCAGGGCTGCGGCGCGACGTTTGACCTTCAATCCGCCGGGCAG
The DNA here is from genome assembly GCF_056401975.1 of Pseudomonas sp. P4_C8. Lineage (NCBI taxonomy): Bacteria > Pseudomonadati > Pseudomonadota > Gammaproteobacteria > Pseudomonadales > Pseudomonadaceae > Pseudomonas > Pseudomonas sp. P4_C8. The sequence goes on from NZ_JBFUIH010000008.1 coordinate 129,714, forward strand.
AATGCCTTCGTTGCGGCAGCCGGCATCGACGCAGTCTTGCATCACTTGCCAGATCTTCAGCAGGCCGGCGCGGGTTTCCGCTTCCGGGCGCCAGGCGCTTTCGTTGGTCAGCATTACTTGGCTGATGGACAGGCCGTAAGTGGCGCAATGAGCGAGCAAGTCCTTGGCACTTTTGAAGGGGAAGGTCAGTGGTGTGGCGTCTTCGACAATGCGGTCGGCGCCGGCGGCGTCTTCATCGACCACAAAACCACCGCCGACCGAGTAGTACTCGCGGCTGCGAATCTGCAGGCCGGCGGCGTCGAACGCGCGAAAGATCATGCCGTTGGGGTGATAGGCCAACGGTTTGCGAATCATCGCCAGGTGTTCTTTCTCGTTGAACGCAATGCTGTGTTCGCCGAGCAGGTTCAAGCGTCCGTTGCCACGGATGTCTTGCAGACGGGCGGCGACGGTTTCGGTATTCACGGTGTCCGGGTGTTCACCTTCCAGGCCGAGCAACACAGCTTTGTCGCTGCCGTGCCCCTTGCCAGTGGCGCCCAGCGAGCCGTAGAGCTCGACTTTGACGCAGGTGGTGGCCGCCAACAGCCCTTCACGGCGCAAACCTTCGGCGAAACGCGCGGCTGCGCGCATCGGGCCGACGGTGTGGGAGCTGGAGGGGCCGATGCCAATCTTGAACAGGTCGAACACGCTTAACGACATGGTTGTTCTCCGGTTTCTTGTTATAGGCGAAGCGCAGAGCTGTAGGAGCAAGGCTTGCCCGCGATTGGCTTGATGCGGTGTATCAGTTACACCGAGTCATCGTTCATCGCGGGCAAGCCTTGCTCCTACAGTGGGGCGGGTTTAGCCGCCCCACACTGCTTTAAGCGTAGCTTTCGATCGACGGGCAGGCGCAGATCAGGTTGCGATCGCCGAACACGTTGTCGACGCGACCGACCGGTGGCCAGTATTTGCCTTCGATCAGCGACGCTACCGGATAAACGGCTTGCTCACGGCTGTACGGATGCGTCCACTCGCCGACGATTTCCGCTGCAGTGTGCGGAGCGTTCTTCAGCGGGTTGTCGTCCTTGTCCAGCGTGCCGTTTTCCACGGCGCGGATTTCTTCGCGGATGCGGATCATGGCGTCGCAGAAGCGGTCCAGTTCTTCCTTGGATTCGCTTTCGGTCGGCTCGATCATCAGCGTGCCGGCGACCGGGAACGACATGGTCGGGGCGTGGAAGCCGAAGTCGATCAAACGCTTGGCGACGTCATCAACGCTGATGCCGCTGCTGTCTTTCAACGGACGCAGATCGAGGATGCATTCGTGCGCCACCAGGCCGTTGCTGCCGGTGTACAGCACTGGGTAGTGCTCTTCGAGGCGACGGGAGATGTAGTTGGCATTGAGGATCGCCAACTGCGAAGCGCGCTTGAGACCTGCGCCGCCCATCATTCGAATGTACATCCAGGTGATCGGCAGAATGCTCGCGCTGCCGAACGGTGCCGCGCAAACTGCGCCTTCCTTGCGTTCCATCTGGGCGTGGCCCGGCAAGAATGGGGTCAGGTGCGATTTCACGCCAATCGGGCCAACGCCCGGGCCGCCACCGCCGTGCGGAATGCAGAAGGTTTTGTGCAGGTTCAAGTGCGACACGTCGCCGCCGAACTTGCCCGGTGCGCAGAGGCCGACCATCGCGTTCATGTTGGCACCGTCGATGTAAACCTGGCCGCCGTTGTCATGAATGATGCCGCAGATTTCGCGGATGCCTTCTTCGAACACGCCGTGGGTCGACGGGTAGGTGATCATCAGCGCGGCCAGGTGCTCGCGGTGCTCGATGGCCTTGGCGCGCAGATCTTCAATGTCGACGTTGCCGCGGGTATCGCAGGCGGTCACGACCACACGCATGCCAGCCATGTTGGCGGTAGCCGGGTTGGTGCCGTGGGCGGACGACGGGATCAGGCAGATGTCGCGGCGGTCTTCGCCACGGCTCTGGTGATAGGCGCGAATTGCCAGCAGACCGGCGTATTCACCTTGCGAACCGGCGTTCGGTTGCAGCGAGATCGAGTCGTAACCGGTAGCGGCGCACAGCATCGCTTCCAGTTCGTCGGTCAGTTGCTGGTAGCCGGCGCTTTGCTCGGCCGGGGCGAACGGGTGCAGGGCACCGAATTCAGCCCAGGTCACCGGGATCATTTCGCTGGCGGCGTTGAGTTTCATGGTGCACGAACCCAGCGGGATCATGGTGCGGTCCAGCGCCAGGTCCTTGTCGGCCAGCTTGCGCAGGTAGCGCATCAGCTCGGTTTCCGAGTGATAACGGTTGAACACCGGGTGGCTGAGGATCGGCGATTGACGAACCAGTATGGCCGGAATGGCGCTGACCACCGAAGAGGCGAGGGCGGCGAAGTCTGGCAAGGCTTTGCCGTCAGCCAGCACGCTCCACAAGGTTTCGACGTCGGCCTGGGTGGTGGTTTCGTCGAGGGACAGGCCCAGGCGTTCAGCGTCGACCACACGCAGGTTGATGCGCTGGGCGCGAGCCTGCTCGTGCAGCTTGGCGGTGTTGGTGCCGGTGTTCAGGGTCAGGGTGTCGAAGAAAGCGGCTTGTTCGACGGTCAGGCCCAGTGCGCTCAAGCCTTTGGCCAGAATCGCCGTCAGGTGGTGCACGCGATTGGCGATCTGAGTCAGGCCTTTCGGACCGTGGTACACGGCGTACATGCTGGCGATGTTGGCCAGCAATACTTGTGCGGTGCAGATGTTGCTGGTGGCCTTTTCGCGGCGGATGTGTTGCTCGCGGGTTTGCATGGCCAGGCGCAGGGCCGGCTTGCCGAAACGGTCCACCGAGACACCGACCAGACGGCCCGGCATGTCGCGCTTGAACGCATCTTTAGTGGAGAAGTACGCCGCGTGCGGGCCACCGAAGCCCAGCGGAACGCCGAAACGCTGGGCGCTGCCGATGGCCACGTCGGCACCGAATTCGCCCGGTGGCGTCAGCACGGTCAGGGCCAGCAGGTCAGCGGCCACGGCTACCAAAGCGTTGGCAGCGTGGAAGCGCTCGGTCAGTTCGCGGTAATCGAATACGTCACCGTTGCTGGCCGGGTATTGCAGCAGGGCGCCGAAGAACGGCGTCACGTCAGTCAGTTCGAGCTCGTCGCCGACTACCACGTCGATGCCCAACGGCTCGGCACGGGTGCGCAGCACGTCGAGGGTTTGCGGGTGGCAATGCACGGAGGCGAAGAAGGCGTGGCTGCCCTTGTTCTTGCTCAGGCGTTTGCAGAAGGTCATGGCTTCGGCAGCGGCGGTGGCTTCATCGAGCAAGGAAGCGTTGGCAATCGGCAGGCCGGTCAGGTCGCTGATCAGGGTCTGGAAGTTCAGCAGCGCTTCGAGACGGCCTTGGGAGATTTCTGGCTGGTACGGGGTGTAAGCGGTGTACCAGGCCGGGTTTTCCAGCAGGTTGCGCAGGATCGGCGACGGCGTGTGGGTGCCGTAGTAACCCTGGCCAATGTAGGTCTTGAACAGCTGGTTTTTACCGGCAATGGCTTTGATCGAGGCCAGGGCCTCGGCTTCGCTCAGACCGTCTTCCAGGCCCAGGACGCTGGTGCCTTTGATGCTGTCCGGGATGACGCTGGCGCTCAGGGCTTCCAGCGAGTCGAAGCCGAGACTGTTGAGCATCGCTTGCTCGTCACCGGCGCGCGGGCCGATGTGACGGGCGATGAATTCGTTGGCGGTGGTCACATTTACAGAAACAGGAAGTACAGTCATGTCGGTGCTCCTCAGGCTTCGGCTTGGGCTTTGATCAGACGGTCGTAAGCGTCCTGATCCAGCAGTTTGGCGACCGCCGAGGCGTCGCTTGGCTGGAAGCGGAAGAACCAGCCTTCGCCCAGCGGATCTTCGTTGACCAGTTCAGGGCTGCTGTCGAGTGCCGGGTTGACTTCCAGCACTTCGCCGTCCAATGGCATGTAGACGCCGCTGGCGGCTTTTACCGATTCCACGGTGGCGGCTTCAGCGCCTTTTTCGTAGGACTGCAGCTCAGGCAGCTGTACGAAAACCACGTCGCCCAAGGCGTTCTGTGCGAAAGCGGTGATGCCGACGGTAACGGTGCCGTCAGCTTCGGTGCGCAGCCATTCGTGATCTTCAGTAAAACGCAAATCGCTCATGAGAACTCCTAAGGGGGCCAGACTCGTCTGGTGGACGCTATTGAATGCGTGGGCAATAAGCCCTGTTATGACGAACTACTTAGCAAGAACGCGGCCAATGTTGGTTTTGTCCTTATTAATCAATGTTCTATAGGGTTTTATGGGCGGGTGAAACTTGCGCGCTGTAGCGAAATCGATACGGGCAGGGGCGGAGAGGAAAGCCGAGGTGGATCAAAGCCTTGTGCAGCCTTGATTGAAGAGGAGTGTAGCGATATCGTTCCGCTGTAGCGCTTTCAGTACAGATGGAGGTCGTTTTCAGCATAGAGCCCTGTAGGAGCCGAGCTTGCTTGCGATAGCGGTATTTCAGTCGAAATCAATGGTGAATGAAATACCGCTATCGCGAGCAAACTCGGCTCCTACAGGGGGGGGGATTCAGGGCTTGTTGGGTATGCCGTATTTGCGCAACCGATGGGCAATCGCCGTGTGGGACGTTTGCAGGCGGCTGGCCAGTTGGCGGGTCGAGGGGTAGCTGATGTAGAGTTTTTCCAGCAGGGTTTTCTCGAATTCCTCCATCGCCTGCTCCAGGCTGTCGACATCGCTGTCGCTCTGGCGTGCCACCGAGGTGCCGGCGATGTCGAGGTCGCCGATGTCGACCAGCGTGCTTTCGCAAATGGCCGCCGCGCGAAAGATCACGTTCTGCAATTGCCGCACGTTGCCCGGCCAGCGATTACCCAGCAGCGCCGGGTAGGTGCCCGGTGCCAGGCGACAGACCGGTCGCTGGATTTGCGCGCAGGCCTGCTGCATGAAGTAGCGGGCGAGCAACAGAATGTCCTGGCCACGTTCGCGCAACGGCGGGACTTCGACATTGAGCACATTGAGGCGATAAAACAGGTCTTCGCGGAAGCTGCCTTCGCTGACCATTTTTTCCAGATCGCGGTGGGTGGCGCTGAGGATCCGCACGTTGACCTTCACTTCACGATCGCCACCGACCCGGCGGAAGCTGCCGTCATTGAGAAACCGCAGCAGTTTCGCCTGCAAGTACGGCGACATCTCACCGATCTCATCCAGAAACACCGTGCCCTGGTTGGCCAGTTCCATGAGCCCCGGTTTGCCGCCACGCTGAGCACCGGTGAAGGCGCCGGGGGCGTAGCCGAACAGTTCGCTTTCGGCGAGGTTCTCCGGCAATGCCGCGCAGTTCAACGCAAGAAATGGCGAGCTGTGCCGAGCGCTGCTGGCATGGCAGGCCCGAGCCACCAATTCCTTGCCGGTGCCGGTTTCGCCCTGAATCAGCAGAGGCGCATCAAGGGCGGCGACCCGTTGGGCGCGAGCCTTGAGGGTGCGGATCACCGGCGACTCGCCGAGCAGCGCATCGAAACCTTCGGCGTGGTCATGGTGCAGCGCCGAGAGGCGTTCGCCGATGCGGTTGGGTTGATACAAGGTCAACAGGGCGCCCGCGTCGGTGATCGGCGTGGCGTCCAGCAGCAACGTCTGACCGTCGACGGTAATTTCCCGCAGCGGCAAGCGAAAGCCGTGTTCGAGTAGGGCGTCGAGCAGCGCCGGGTCGGCGAACAGCTCGGCGATGCTTTCACCGGCTGGTTCACGCCCGTACAACGCAATCAGTGCCGGGTTGGCCAGCAACACTTTGCCGGCACTGTCCAGCGCCAGTACCGGGTCGGTCATGGCCGCGAGCAATGCGTCGAGTTGCAGGTGTCGGCGCTGGCCAGGAAGGATGTCGACCACCGTCACCGCCTGCACGCCACGCACGCTGAACAGCGCATCGCGCAGCTCCTCGAGGACTTGCGGGCTCAGGGTCGGGGCGTCGATGTAAACGTTGGGCGGAACCATTTCCACCGCATCCAGATTGAGATTGCGCCCACCGAGCAGGGCCAGGACTTCCTGGGTAATGCCGACGCGGTCGATGAAGCTGACGTGGATACGCATGGGGCGGTTTTTGGTTCTGAGGTGCGGAGGGTGGCAAGTATGCCTTGGGGCGGGCGAATGGTGAAATCCTGCGCAGGATTTCAGGCCAACACCAAACCCTTGTAGGAGCTGGCTTGCCGGCGAAGGCGGCGTGTCAGTCGCTATCGATGTCGACTGTTAGACCGCTTTCGCGAGCAAGCTTGCTCCTACAGGGGGAGTGCGGGTTACTCGAAGTGTTCGGGGTTGACCGGGTCGCCGGATTTCATATCCAGCTGCACCCGAATGTCTTCAAACATCAAATCGTAATGCTTGTGGACCGAGCCGATCTGGCTATGTGTCTTCGGGATTCCGTATCTCTCGGCGATTTTCGTCACGTTGTTGGCAAAGTTGTAGGCCTCCTCCTTGGGCAGGAAGAAGGTCTCTGTCATGTCCTTACCTTGAATGCTGCCATGCATCGTGAACTGGATGCCTTTTTCCCCTTTGGGATTCTTGCTGACTTCATAGTCGAGGTGAATGTTGTAGCTGACATCATCCTTGGTCAGCGCGTGACGCTCGATGTGCAAGTGCCCTGGCTGAAACTGCGCCATAGACGTCTCTCCTTATAAGTAAGTAATGCCAGGTTTCGCTGTGCTGATGCGCGTACCGGCCGTGCCCTGGACGATCGCTTCGATGTCCGAGAGTGAACCGATCACTGCGACCTTTCCAGTATGGCGTGCGAATTCACAGGCTGCCTGAACCTTCGGTCCCATGGAGCCTGCGGCGAAGCCGAGTTTTTCCATTTCATCCGGGTGAGCCTGGCCGATGGCTTTCTGGGTCGGCTTGCCGTAATCGATGAACGCGGCACTGACGTCGGTGGCGATCACCAGAATATCGGCTTCAAGCTGTTCGGCCAGCAGCGCCGAGCACAGGTCTTTATCGATGACTGCTTCGACACCTTCCAGTACGCCGGGAGCCGTGTACATGGTCGGAATGCCGCCACCACCGGCGCAGATCACGATGCTGCCTTTTTCCAGCAGCCATTTGATCGGGCGGATCTCGAAAATGCGTTTCGGTCTGGGGCTGGCCACCACACGACGATATTTATCGCCGTCCGGGGCAATTGCCCAGCCTTTCTCGGCGGCGAGCTTTTCTGCATCGGCCTTGGCGTACACCGGGCCGATCGGTTTGGTGGGGTTCTGGAACGCCGGGTCGTTGGCGTCGACTTCGACCTGGGTGAGCAGGGTGGCGAAGGGCACTTCGAAGTCCAGCAGGTTGCCCAGTTCCTGTTCGATGATGTAGCCGATCATGCCTTCGGTTTCGGCACCGAGCACGTCCAGCGGGTAAGGGGTAACCGAGGTGTAGGCCGCGGCTTGCAGCGACAACAGGCCGACCTGCGGGCCATTGCCGTGGGCAATCACCAGTTGGTTACCGGCGTGGACCTTGGCAATTTGTTCGGTGGCGACGCGAATGTTGGCGCGCTGGTTGTCCGCGGTCATGGGTTCACCACGGCGGAGCAGGGCGTTACCGCCCAAAGCGACGACGATACGCATAATGGCAATCCTTCTAAAACAGAAGTAAGCAGGAAACTCGGGCCTTTGTGGGAGTGAGCCTGCTCGCGATAGGGCCGTGTCAGTCGACATCGATGTCGTCTGTTAGCCCGTCATCGCGAGCAGGCTCGCTCCCACATTGACCGGTCCGTTCTTTACAGATCAGCCAGGGTCGACACCAGGATCGCCTTGATGGTGTGCATGCGGTTTTCCGCTTGCTCGAAGGCGATGCAGGCCGGCGACTCGAATACGTCATCGGTCACTTCGATGCCGTTCTTCAGGTTCGGGTACTGCTCGGCAATCTGCTTGCCGACTTTGGTGTCACTGTTGTGGAAGGCCGGCAGGCAGTGCATGAACTTGGTGCGCGGGTTGCCGGTGGCTTTCATCAGTTCGGCGTTGACCTGATACGGCAGCAGTTGCTGGATACGTTCGGCCCAGGCTTCGACTGGTTCGCCCATCGAGACCCAGACGTCGGTGTGGATGAAGTCCACGCCTTTGACCGCAGCTTTCGGGTCTTCGGTCAGGGTGATGCGGGCACCGCTTTCTTCCGCGTATTGCTTGCAGCGCGCGACCAGGTCGTCAAGCGGCCACAGGGCTTTCGGGGCGCAGATGCGCACGTCCATACCCAGCTTGGCGCCGATCAGCAACAGTGAGTTGCCCATGTTGTTACGGGCGTCACCCAGGTAGGCGTAGCTGATGTCGTGAATCGGCTTGTCGGCGTGCTCACGCATGGTCAGCACGTCGGCGATCATTTGCGTCGGGTGGTATTCATCGGTCAGGCCGTTGAACACGGGTACACCGGCAAATTTGGCCAGCTCCTCGACGATTTCCTGTTTAAAGCCACGGTATTCGATGGCGTCGTACATGCGCCCCAATACGCGGGCGGTGTCTTTCATGCTTTCTTTGTGACCGATCTGCGAGGAGTTCGGGTCGATGTAGGTGACGTTGGCGCCCTGGTCATAAGCCGCGACTTCGAACGCACAGCGGGTGCGGGTCGAGGTTTTTTCGAAGATCAGCGCGATGTTGTTGCCTTTGAGGTGTTGCTGCTCGGTGCCGGTGTACTTGGCGCGCTTGAGGTCGCGGGACAGGTCGAGCAGGTAGCGCAATTCGCGAGGGGTGTGGTGTTCCAGGCTCAGCAAATTACGGTTGTGAATATTAAAAGCCATGATGGATCTCCTTTGGTGTCGGTTATCCCCTTGGTCGTGCATGCCCTGGGGTACAGGGCAGCGACGGCCAAGGCTGAAGGTTAGTAGTCGATTGGGTCGCGAATGATCGGGCAGGTCATGCAGTGGCCGCCGCCACGCCCACGGCCCAGTTCGCCGGCGCTGATGGTGATGACTTCGATACCCGCCTTGCGCAGCAGGGTGTTGGTGTAGGTGTTGCGGTCATAACCGATGACCACGCCTGGCTCCACGGCCACCACGTTGTTGCCGTCGTCCCATTGTTCGCGTTCCGCGGCGAAGCTGTTGCCGCCGGTTTCCACCACTCGCAACGTTTTCAGGTTGAGGGCCTTGGCCACCGTGTCGAGGAAGCTGGTTTCTTCGCGCCGGATGTCGATGCCGCCCGGTTTCTTCTCGTCCGGACGCAGGGTGAAGGCGACGATCTGGTTCACGACTTCAGGGAAAATGGTTACCAGGTCGCGGTCACAGAAGCTGAACACGGTGTCCAGGTGCATCGCGGCGCGGGATTTTGGCAGGCCGGCGACAATGACTTTTTCGACCGCTTTGTTTTTGAACAGGTTTTGCGCCAGCAGGCCAATGGCCTGGCGGGACGAGCGTTCGCCCATGCCGATCAGCACCACGCCGTTACCGATTGGCATCACGTCACCACCTTCGAGGGTGGAACTGCCGTGTTCCAGGTCCGGGTCGCCGTACCAGATCTGGAAGTCGGCGTTGGTGAATTCCGGATGGAATTTGTAAATGGCAGTGGTCAGCAGGGTTTCCTGACGGCGTGCCGGCCAGTACATCGGGTTCAGGGTCACGCCACCGTAGATCCAGCAAGTGGTGTCGCGGGTGAACTGGGTGTTAGGCAGTGGCGGCAGAATGAAGCTGGAGTGGCCGAGGAAGTCGCGGAACATCTCGATGGTTTTGCCGCCGAAACTGGTCGGCAGATCATCGGCGGAGACACCGCCGATCAGGAACTCGGCGATTTTGCGCGGCTCCAGGCTACGCAGCCACGAGCCGGTTTCATTGATCAGGCCCAGGCCCACAGAGTTGGGGGTGATCTTGCGCTCCAGAATCCAGTCGAGCGCTTCCGGGATCGCGACGATGTCGGTCAGCAGGTTGTGCATTTCCAGCACGTCGATGTTGCGTTCGCGCATCTTGGTGACGAAGTCGAAGTGGTCACGCTTGGCTTGGGCGACCCACAGCACATCATCAAACAGCAGTTCGTCACAGTTGTTCGGGGTTAGCCGCTGGTGGGCCAGGCCGGGGGAGCAAACCATGACTTTGCGCAGTTTGCCGGCTTCGGAATGTACACCGAACTTAACTTTTTCCGTGGTCATTACAGTGATCCTCCAGATGACAAATTATTCAGGTGTTACAGGGTCAGGAAGCCGTCATACAGGCCGAAGGCCGCCACCACGGCGCCCACGATTACGCCTGCAAAAATCAGCTTCTCGACGTTGGTGAAAACAGGTTTGTTGAGTTCTCTCTTGGCTTTGGCGAACAGGATCACGCCGGGCGCATAGAGCAGGGCGGACAGCAGCAGGTATTTGGTGCCCCCCGCGTAGACCAGCCAGACCGCGTAGATCACCGAGATAGCGCCGATGAGCAGGTCTTTGGTGCGGTCGCCGGAATCGTTTTCGTAAGTCTCACCGCGCACCGCCAGCAGCAGCGCGTAAGCCGCCGACCACAGGTAGGGCACCAGAATCATCGAGGTGGCGAGGTAGATCAGCGACAGGTAAGTACTGGCCGAAAACAGCGTAATGATCAGGAACAGCTGCACCATCGCGTTGGTCAGCCACAGTGCGTTGACCGGCACATGATTGGCGTTTTCCTTGCGCAGGAACTCCGGCATGGTGTGGTCCTTGGCGGCGGCGAACATGATCTCCGCACACAGCAGCACCCACGACAGCAAGGCTCCCAGCAGCGAGATGATCAAGCCGACGCTGATCAGCACCGCGCCCCAATGCCCGACCACATGCTCCAGCACTGCCGCCATCGACGGGTTCTGCAACTTGGCCAGTTCCGGTTGGGTCATGATGCCCAGGGACAGCACGTTCACCAGCACCAGGAACAGCAGCACGGTGATGAAACCGATGACGGTAGCCTTACCCACGTCGCTACGTTTTTCGGCGCGGGCCGAGAAAATGCTCGCGCCCTCGATGCCGATGAACACCCAGACGGTGACCAGCATCATTTTGCGCACCTGGTTCATCACGCTGCCCAGGTCCGGGTTTTTCAAGCCCCAGATGTCGGCGGTGAAGATGTCCAGTTTGAAAGCGAAAATTGCGATCAACACGAACAGCACCAGCGGCACGATCTTGGCGACAGTGGTCACCATGTTAATGAACGCCGCTTCCTTGATCCCCCGCAACACGAGGAAATGCACACCCCAGAGCAGCGCCGATGCGCCAATGATGGCAGCCACGGTGTTGCCTTCACCGAAAATCGGGAAGAAGTAGCCAAGGGTGCTGAACAAGAGAACGAAGTAGCCAACGTTGCCCAGCCAGGCACTGATCCAGTACCCCCAGGCGGAAGAGAAACCCATGTAGTCGCCAAAACCGGCCTTGGCGTAGGCGTAAACCCCGCCGTCCAGATCAGGCTTGCGGTTGGCGAGGGTCTGGAAGACGAACGCCAGGGTCAACATGCCGACGGCAGTGATGGCCCAACCGATCAGTACCGCGCCAACATCGGCACTGGCGGCCATGTTTTGTGGCAACGAGAAGATCCCGCCACCAATCATTGAGCCGACTACCAACGCAACCAATGCGCCAAGTTTCAGTTTTCCGGGGGATTCAGACATCGCATGACTCCAGTGCAGGAGAAGAGAGACAACAGAGTAGATCTGCTAGCTATTCGAACATCTGACTTAGATCAGTGGATGGGCGCATTTCATTGTTAATTAAAGAGTTACTAATCTTTTCCGTCCATGGCGGTGTTGCCGGGGAAAGCCCTATCCAGAGGTCTCGGTAAGAACAAACAGGAATAACGAACCCCCTGCTTCGATTTTCAAGCTAGTTGGTTTTTGGGTTTCCGCAAATATTTGGCGCCGGTTTCATGAACAGACCAGATTCATCAGGATTAGGCCACGCAATTGCTCTTTGCCATGACGCTCATAGAATGATCGGTTATAAATAAAAAGGCCTGACATGGCGTTATCTAATAAACGTTATTACGCTGTATCTATTTAGTTAAATCCAAGCATGTGACGGTTTTATAACCATGGTCGCCCCGGCCGGATCAGGAAACAGTGGAGACGCAGGAATGTCACAACCGACGCAAAAGCTACGCCTGAGCGCGCTGATCGCCCTGGTGGTGGGATCGATGATTGGTGGCGGGATTTTCTCGTTGCCGCAGAACATGGCGGCGCGGGCCGATGCGGGGGCGGTGCTGATCGGCTGGGCCATTACCGCCGTGGGGATGCTGACGCTGGCGTTCGTCTTCCAGACCCTGGCCAATCGCAAACCCGAACTGGATTCCGGGGTGTATGCCTACGCCAAGGCCGGCTTCGGTGACTACATGGGATTCTCGTCGGCCTGGGGGTACTGGATCAGCGCCTGGCTGGGCAACGTCGGCTATTTCGTGTTGCTGTTCAGCACCCTCGGTTACTTCTTCCCGGTCTTTGGCCAGGGCAACACGCCCATTGCGATCGGCTGCGCCTCGGTACTGCTGTGGGCCGTGCATTTTCTGGTGATGCGCGGGATCAAGGAGGCGGCGTTCATCAACCAAGTGACCACCGTGGCCAAGATCGTGCCGCTGATTATGTTCATCGTCATCGCCGCCGTCGCCTTCAAGGCCGACATTTTTACCCGGGACATCTGGGGGCGCAGCAACCCGAGTTTTGGCGGGGTGATGGACCAGGTGCGCAACATGATGCTGGTGACGGTGTTCGTGTTTATCGGCATTGAAGGCGCCAGTGTGTATTCGGCACGAGCGCAGAAGCGTTCGGATGTGGGGCGGGCGACGGTTATCGGTTTTCTCGGAGTGCTGGCGCTGTTGGTACTGGTCAATGTGCTGTCGCTGGGGATCATGAGTCAGCCGGAACTGGCCAACTTGCAGAACCCGTCGCTGGCGGCGGTACTGGAACATATCGTCGGGCCCTGGGGCGCGTTGCTGATCAGCGTTGGCCTGGCGATTTCGCTGTTGGGGGCGTTGCTGTCCTGGGCGCTGCTATGTGCCGAGATTCTTTTCGCCACGGCCAAAGACAAGACCATGCCCGCTTTCCTGAAAAAGGAAAACGCCAACCACGTGCCGGTGAACGCGTTGTGGCTGACTAACGTGATGATCCAGATTTTTCTGCTGATCACACTGTTTTCCGCCGGCACTTACACCAGCCTGATCTACCTCGCGTCGTCGATGATTCTGGTGCCCTACCTGTGGTCGGCGGCGTATGCGGTGTTGTTGAGCGGGCGGGGCGAAACCTACGAACACGCCAGCGCCGAACGCACCAAAGACCTGATGATCGGCGGTATCGCGCTGGGATATGCGGTGTGGTTGCTGTATGCCGGCGGGGTCAAATATCTACTGCTATCGGCGTTGCTGTATGCGCCGGGGGTGATTCTGTTTGCCAAGGCCAAGCATGAGCAAGGCGAGCCATTGTTCACGCCTATAGAGAAGGGCATTTTTACCGGTGTCCTGATTGGTGCCGGGCTGGCCGCGTACGGGTTGTACAGCGGGTTACTGTCGTTGTGAGATTGTTTTTGGCGTATCAACTTCCGTATGACTGGCCGGCAATGTTGCAGTTTTTATCGGCACGGGCGGTGGCCGGTATGGAAGTCGTGGCCGGTGGGGTGTATTCGCGCAGCATCGGGCTGAACGGTGTTCACGGTACGTTTTCGATAGGGCCGGCGGACGGTGATGCGCTTGAACTGACGCTGGATTTTGCGGATGAGTCGGCGGTGCCTGAGATTGTGGCGCGACTGCGACGGATGTTTGATCTGGAGGCGGATTTGCCGTCGATTCACCGTCAGTTAGCCTTGGACCCCTTGATGAAACGCTTGATTGCCCAGCGTCCGGGCTTACGGGTGCCGGGGGCGTGGGATGGGCTGGAGCTGGCGATTCGTGCCGTGCTGGGGCAGCAGATTACCGTGAGCGCGGCGATCCGCTTGGCGGGCAAACTGGTTGCGCAGCATGGCGTGCCGTTGCAGTCGCCGCTGGCGGGTTTGACTCATGTATTTCCTGCGCCGGCCGTGTTGGCGCAAGCGGATCTGGCGACGTTGGGCATGCCGAAAAGCCGGGGGCGAACCTTGTCTGGCGTAGCGCAGGCGTTGCTGGATGATCCGCTGTTGTTTGAGCCCGGCCGGGAGGGCGGTGTGGCGCGGTTACTCGCCTTGCACGGGATTGGGGACTGGACGGCGCAGTACATTGCCTTGCGCCAGTTGCGCGAGCCGGATGCATTTCCGTCAGGGGATGTGGGGTTGATCAAGGCGCTGGCCGCGCTTGAAGGCGGGCCGGTGACCGCGCGGGAGTTGCTGCTGCGAGCGGAGGAATGGCGACCTTGCCGAGGGTATGCGGCGCAGCTGCTTTGGGCTTCGTTGAGTCGGTCGGACTGAATTGTCTGTTCGGGCCTCATCGCCAGCAGGCTGGCTCCCACAGTGGATTTATGTCGATCACAAAACCTGTGGAAGCGAGTCTGCTCGCGAAGGCGATCTGACAGTCACCACCACTGCGCGCGATGGGAACCCAATTCAGAGGCAGGAAGCACCCACTGCAACGGCGTCCCGGTGATTTTCAGCGGCACATGAAGCCGATGCGCCGGTCCCCAAGTCGTCTGTTCAACCACTAACCCCTGATCGTTTTCATCCTCCGTCCGCAACGCCTCGGCTGTTCCCGCGCCATTTTCAATCAACAACTTCGCTGTGCGCGCCAACGACAACCGCGCCGAGCCACCACGCCCCAACAATCTGATCGCTGCAGCCGCCATCAAATACCCGGTGGCGTGATCGAGTGCTTGCACCGGCAAAGGCGTCGGTTTGTCCGCGTTCTTCCACTGCATCCCGGCGTCTGCAATCCCGCTGCTCATCTGCACCAGGCTGTCGAAACCACGGCGGTTTTGCCACGGGCCACTCCAGCCGTAAGCGTTGAGGCTGACATCGATCAGGCCTGGCGCCAGTGTTCGGCGCTCGGCAACGCCGTAGCCCAGGCGTTCCAGCGCATCCGCGCGGTAACCGTGCAGTAGGATGTCGGCCTCCTTGAGCAGGGTTTCGAACACCGCGCGATCCTCGTTGTTGTGCAGGTCCAGGCGTGCGCAGCGTTTGCCCAAGGTGACTTCCGGCACCACGCCGGGTTCGTTCCAGGTCGGTGGGTCAATGCGCAACACATCCGCACCGAGGCCTGCGAGAAACCGGCTGGCGACCGGACCTGCCAGCACGCGGGTCAGATCCAGCACCTTGAGCCCGGTCAGCGGCCGGGCCACATTGCCTTGCCACGGTTTAGCGGGTTGGCCACTGTCGCCGCTGAACTGAATCAACGGCTCGGCGTTCACGGCCAAACCCTGGGGGTGGCGTTGCCATTGTGCCCACGTGCGCATCTGGGCGGCGCATCCCCCGGCGTCGACCACGGCCTGTTCCAGATCGCTTATGGCCCATTGCGCCACCTTGCGCGCCATCGCCGTGCGGTCGACACAGCTGCCGAGCACGCTTTCAGCTGCTGCTCGGTGATGGGGCGCGTTGGTATGCAGACGGATCCAGCCGTCCTTGGTCGCATAGTCACCGGCAATCGGGTCCCACAGGGGAGGGATGCTCCAGCCAACGGGACGGATCGAGGTGGCGAACCAGAAAGAGGCGAGGCGGCGGTCGACTTCAACGCCGGGCAAGCGACCGGTGTGCTGCAGCAGCAACTCGCTGACAGCTTGTCCGGCCACGGCAATGCTGGCGCAGGCAAGATCCGTAACGGCAAACGCCGAGGGCTGTGCGCCGCTCGACGTGAAAGGAATGGGGGTGTGGGGCAAGCCGAGCGCGGCTTGAATGGACGTGAGTAAATCAGTCATCGAATGCCCTCCGGAACGAGAGCCCGAGCATAGTTCAAATTAGCTGACAGGCCAGATGAAACCTGTAGGAGCAAGGCTTGCCTGCGATTGAGACACCTCGGTTTGTCAGGCCGCCCGCGTCATCGTTTATCGCGGGCAAGCCTTGCTCCTACAGAGACGGGGATTACACCCGGAACTGATCCATCAATTTCATCTGGTGGGTGGTCAGCGAGTTGAGCTGGCTGCTGATCTGCGCTGATTCGGTGGCCTGGCCGGTCAGGGTTTCGGTGACGGTGCGGATCGCCGAGACGTTGCGGTTGACCTCTTCGGCCACGGCGCTTTGCTGTTCGGCAGCGCTGGCGATTTGCAGGTTCATGTCGCTGATCACCGTTACCGCGTCACTGATTTTGCCCAGGGCCTGGACCGCTTGCTGGATTTGTCCGGCGTTGCTGTGGGCCTGGGTCTGGCTCGAATGCATGGTGGCGACCACGCCGCGCGTGCCGCTCTGGATGCGTTCGATCACCTGGCGAATTTCTTCCACTGAATCCTGGGTGCGTTTGGCCAGGTTGCGCACTTCATCGGCCACCACCGCAAAGCCGCGACCGCTCTCGCCGGCGCGGGCCGCTTCAATGGCGGCGTTGAGCGCCAGCAGGTTGGTTTGCTCGGCAATGCTGCGGATCACTTCCAGTACCGAACCGATTTGCTCGCTGTTGACCGCCAGCGCTTCGACTTCGGTCACGGCTTTGCTTACTTCGTCGGCCAGTTGATTGATGTCGCGGGTGCTGCGCTCGATGATCTGCATGCCATCACGGGCCGATTGGTCGGCACCTTTGGCGGCGTTGGCCGCGTTCGAGGCGCTGTTGGCGACGTCGTGGGCAGTAGCGCTCATTTCATTGGACGCGGTGGCGACCTGATCGATTTCGCGGAACTGTAACTGCATGCCTTCGCTGGTCTGACGGGCGATTTCCGAGGATTGGTCGGCGGTGCCGCGGGCGTCGGTGATGCTTTGTTTGATCTGCGCGATGGTCGGTTGCAGCTTGTCGAGGAAGCGGTTGAACCAGCTTACCAGCTCACCCAATTCGTCTTTCTTGCTGTAATGCAAACGCTGTGTCAGGTCGCCGTCGCCGCTGGCAATTGCCTTGAGCATCTGGGCCACGCTGTTGATCGGCCGGGTCACGCCCGATGCGGTGAGCCAGATCAGCAGCAAGCCGACCAGGCCGGCGATGACCGCGACCAGCACGGCTTTGATCGTGCCGCTTTGCTGGGCGTCATCGAGCAGCGCTTGCAGTTTCACCGAGTCGGCCAGCAATACTTGTTTGGGCAGGTCGATCACCACGCCCCAGGCTTTGGAGTCGCCAATCGGGTTGACGGGGTACACCGCGCGGATCAAGTCACCTTGTTCGAGAATTTTTGGTGCGCCGCCGCTGAGCAGTTGCAGGATTTCCTTACCGTCTGCGCCCAGGGTTTCGCCAATGCTTTTGCCGACCTTGCTGGCATCAACGCTGTAGCCGGCCAGCACGCCAGTTCCGGAGACGATCAGCATGTGCCCGGCGTTGTTGAACAGTTCTCGCTGGGAGTCGACCGCCGCCGCTTGCAGCGCATCGAGCGCAATGTCGACACCGACCACGCCGATGGACTTTCCATCCACCAGCAGCGGCACGGAAATGGTGGTCATCAACACTTCCTTGTTGCCCACGGTATCGGCGTACGGGTCAAGCAGGCAGGTACGCTTGCTGTCACGCGGGCAGGTGTACCAGACGTTGTAAGGCGTGCCGCTGAGGTTCAAGGTGGTTTTGGTCATGTCTTCTTCGACCATGATCGTATTGAGCGCTTGCCCCCCGGCGCGGCTCCAATACGTGGCGAAACGACCGGCTTCGTTGGACTGGCGGGCGGCGTCGTTGACGAACTCACTGTCCTTGCCATCCAGGCCATTGGGTTCGAACGCCAACCAGACGCCCAACACCTTGCCGTTGCGCTCAAACGCGGTTTTGATGCTCTGGTTCAACTCTTCACGCAGGGCGCCGGGCTCAATGGAACGCTTGGCGGCCATGTTGCGCATGTCGTTGATCTGATCCGCCAGGGCGGTCACTACCGTCAGTCTTTCGCCAAAGGTCTTCTGCACCCGCACCGCTTGTTCGGCCGCCTTGGCTTGCAGCAGGTTCTGCACACTGGTGGTGAGCATTTTGCTGCTGGAGGCACTGACCAGTTCATCGTTCTGATTAGTCTGGTACATGTTCATGGCGACGATCAGGGCGACCACACCGAGCAGACAAAGACCGGACAGCAGAACGATTTTCAGACGGATAGAGAGAGAGTCGAACATAGGGCGAACTCACAAATGGATGAAGTGTTGGCAAGGAGTCGACGGCGACTCGGTACGCCAAATCCATTCAGCGCGATTTAATGCAATCGGCGCCGTGTGACGGTTGCATGAATCCACACCGACGAACGGTAACAAGTAAACGTTTGCGCAGAAAAATGCCCTGAAAAGACTGAGAATTCAGGAGATTCTCGGTAGTGATTCGGGCCGTGAGGCAGGGGGTGGCAAGTCGTCCTGCTGGAACATGCGCCCGCAGGAGGGGAATGCCGATCAGTTAAGGCGCAAAACCTGTGGGAGCGAGCCTGCTCGCGATGGCAGATTGTCAGGCAACGCAAGTGTTGACTGTGCCACCGTCATCGCGAGCAGGCTCGCTCCCACAAGGATTGCGGCGTTCAACGCCTTAACTGATCGGCATTACCCGCAGGAGAGCGCTTTTTAGTGTTGTTCAAACCTCAGGCGCGGCCGAGCAGATAGGTCGCGTAATCGGGGATTCGATGTTCGTGGGCCTGATCCATCAAGGGGCTGCTCAGTAAGTAATCGGCGCTGCATTCGTTGCAGGCCACCGGGATGTTCCAGACCGCCGCGACCCGCAATAACGCCTTGATGTCCGGGTCGTGAGGCTGTGGTTCGAACGGGTCCCAGAAGAACACCAGCATGTCGACCCGCTGCTCGGCGATTTGCGCACCCAGTTGCTGGTCGCCGCCCAACGGACCGCTGATCATGCTCTCCACTGGTAAATCCAGGCGTTGTTGCAATAACAATCCCGTGGTGCCGGTGGCGACCAATTCATGCTGTGCGAGCCTGTCTTTCTGCCGCTCGGCCCAGTCCAGCAAAAACACCTTGCAGTGGTCATGGGCGACCAAGGCAATACGCTTGCGCGCTGCCATGGTCTTTTGCGTAAAGCTGATACCGATCATCGGTGCTGCTCCTGCTTTTTCACGGCGGGTTACTCAGCGTTACAGAGCGCCAGGCAGTTATCGAGCATGCGGTTGGAGAAACCCCATTCGTTGTCGTACCAGGCCAGCACCTTGAGCAGCTTGCCGCTGGATTTGGTGTGGTTAGCATCGAAAATCGACGACAGCGGGTTGTGATTGAAGTCGCTGGAAACCAGCGGCAGGGTGTTGTAACCGAGAATTTTCGAGTGCTGGCTGGCTTCTTTAAGCAGCGCATTCACTTCATTGGCTGACGCTTCGCGCTTGAGTTGCACGGTCAGGTCCACCAGCGACACATTGATCACGGGTACGCGCACCGCCATGCCGGTCAGTTTGCCCGCCAGTTCCGGCAGCACCAGGCCGACGGCTTCAGCCGCACCGGTCTTGCTCGGAATCATGTTCTGGGTGGCAGATCGGGCTCGGTACGGGTCGGTGTGATAGACGTCGGTGAGGTTTTGATCGTTGGTGTAGGCGTGGATCGTGGTCATCAGACCGCTCTCGATGCCCAATTCGCGGTGCAGCACCTGGGCGACCGGGGCCAGGCAGTTGGTGGTGCACGACGCGTTGGAAATGATTTGGTGATGCTGGCGCAAAATGTCGTGGTTAACCCCATAAACCACAGTGGCGTCGGCGCCTTGGGCCGGGGCCGAAATGATCACTTTGCGGGCGCCGGCCGTAATATGCGCGGCGGCTTTGGCACGCTCGGTGAACAGGCCGGTGCATTCGAATACCACATCAATTTTTTCCGCAGCCCAGGGCAGGTCGGCCGGGTTGCGAATGGCGCTGACTGCAATGCGGTCGCCGTTGACCGTCAGGCTCTCGCGGTCATGCTGAACATCGGCGTCGAACGTGCCGTGAACAGTGTCAAACTTGAGCAGATGAGCGTTGATTGCGCTGTCACCCAAATCATTGATGGCAACGATCTGAAGATCCTGACGATAGCCTTGGGTATACAGTGCGCGAAGGACGTTGCGGCCAATCCGGCCAAAACCATTGATTGCAATTCGAAGAGTCATTTACAGCGCCGCCGTCGTTTTGTTGTTGGAATTACAAGATTATTCGCATAAAAATAGAAAACAAGCGTTTTTAATGGCAATATTTTGTTCAATCTACAACGAGTGACCTGATCAACTGGTCCGACCGATCAAGAAAACCGTCTGTCATCCCAATCACAACGGTCCTTGTTCAGCATAGACAATCAGGTCGCCACATCCGTTAGCCTGGAGTTCTACACATGCATCCCCGCGTCCTTGAGGTCACCGAACGGCTTATCGCCCGTAGCCGCGCCACGCGTGAGGCCTACCTTGCACTGATTCGTGGTGCCGCCAGCGACGGTCCAATGCGCGGTAAGCTGCAATGCGCCAACTTCGCCCATGGCGTGGCGGGTTGCGGCACCGAAGACAAGAACAGCCTGCGGATGATGAACTCCGCCAACATCGCAATAGTTTCGTCATATAACGACATGCTCTCGGCGCATCAGCCGTACGAAGTCTTCCCGGAGCAGATCAAAAGAGCGCTGCGCGAGATTGGTTCGGTCGGCCAGTTCGCTGGCGGCACCCCGGCCATGTGCGATGGCGTGACCCAGGGCGAACCGGGCATGGAGCTGAGCCTGCCGAGCCGCGAAGTGATCGCCCTGTCCACTGCCGTGGCGTTGTCCCACAACATGTTCGACGGCGCGCTGATGCTCGGCATCTGCGACAAGATCGTGCCGGGCCTGATGATGGGCGCGTTGCGTTTCGGTCATCTGCCGACGATTTTTGTGCCGGGCGGGCCGATGGTCTCGGGCATTTCCAACAAGCAAAAAGCCGATGTGCGCCAGCGCTACGCCGAAGGCAAGGCCAGTCGTGAAGAGCTGCTGGAATCGGAAATGAAGTCCTACCACAGCCCTGGTACCTGCACCTTTTATGGCACCGCCAACACCAACCAATTGCTGATGGAAGTCATGGGCCTGCACTTGCCGGGCGCTTCTTTCGTCAATCCGAACACGCCGTTGCGTGATGCCCTGACCCGCGAAGCGGCGCATCAGGTGACGCGCCTGACCAAGCAGAGCGGCGACTTCATGCCGATCGGCGAGATCGTCGACGAGCGCTCGCTGGTCAACTCCATCGTGGCGCTACACGCCACCGGCGGTTCGACCAACCACACCTTGCACATGCCGGCCATCGCCATGGCGGCTGGTATTCAATTGACCTGGCAGGACATGGCCGACCTCTCCGAAGTCGTGCCGACCCTGAGCCACGTCTACCCGAACGGCAAAGCCGACATCAACCACTTCCAGGCGGCGGGCGGCATGTCGTTCCTGATCCGCGAACTGCTGGAAGCCGGGCTGTTGCACGAAAACGTCAACACTGTGCTGGGCCATGGCCTGAGCCGTTACACCATGGAGCCGTTCCTCGATAACGGCGAACTGGTCTGGCGCGAAGGCCCGACTGAAAGCCTCGACGAAAACATCCTGCGCCCGGTTGCTCGTGCATTTTCGCCAGAGGGCGGCTTGCGGGTGATGGAAGGCAACCTCGGTCGTGGCGTGATGAAAGTCTCGGCCGTGGCGCTGGAAAACCAGGTTGTCGAAGCACCGGCCATGGTGTTCCAGGATCAGCAGGACCTGGCCGATGCGTTCAAGGCCGGTTTGCTGGAGAAGGATTTTGTCGCGGTGATGCGCTTCCAGGGGCCGCGCTCCAACGGCATGCCGGAACTGCACAAGATGACGCCGTTCCTCGGCGTGTTGCAGGATCGCGGCTTCAAAGTGGCGTTGGTGACGGACGGGCGCATGTCCGGTGCCTCGGGCAAAATCCCGGCAGCGATTCACGTCAGCCCCGAAGCTTATGTCGGTGGCGCTTTGGCGCGGGTGCAAGAGGGCGATATCATCCGCGTCGATGGCGTCAAAGGCACCCTGGAGCTTAAGGTGGACGCCGAAGAATTTGCAGCGCGTGAACCTGCCAAGGGCTTGTTGGGCAACAACATTGGCAGCGGACGCGAACTATTTGGATTCATGCGCATGGCCTTCAGCTCCGCAGAGCAGGGCGCCAGCGCCTTTACTTCTGCCCTGGAGACGCTTAATTGAAACTGGCTTTGGTCGGTGACATCGGTGGGACCAACGCTCGTTTCGCGTTGTGGAAAAACCAGCAGCTGGAATCGGTCCAGGTGCTGGCGACGGCAGATTTCGCCAGCCCGGAGGAGGCGATCGCTCTCTATCTGAGCGGGCTCGATTTGGCGTTGGGCTCGATCGGTTCGGTGTGCCTGTCGGTGGCAGGTCCCGTGAGTGGCGATGAATTCAAGTTCACCAACAATCACTGGCGCCTGAGCCGCAAGGGATTCTGCGAGACCTTGCAGGTCGAGCAACTGTTGCTGGTCAACGATTTCTCGGCGATGGCGCTGGGCATGACCCGTTTGCAGCCGGGAGAGTTTCGCGTGGTCTGCGAAGGCACCCCGGAACCGTTGCGGCCGGCGGTGGTGATTGGCCCGGGCACTGGCCTTGGCGTTGGTACCTTGCTGGATCTGGGTGAAGGGCGTTTTGCCGCGTTGCCGGGGGAAGGCGGTCACGTCGATTTGCCGCTGAGCAGCCCGCGCGAAACGCAGCTGTGGCAGCACATCTTCAATGAGATCGGCCATGTCAGTGCTGAAACCGCGTTGAGCGGCGGCGGGTTGCCACGGGTTTACCGGGCGATTTGCGCCGTGGACGGCCACACGCCAGTGCTTGAAACGCCTGAAGCGATCACCGCTGCCGGGCTGGCGGGCGATCCGATTGCATTGGAAGTGCTGGAGCAGTTCTGCTGCTGGCTCGGCCGCGTGGCCGGCAACAACGTGCTCACCACGGGCGCGCGCGGTGGCGTCTACATCGTCGGTGGCGTGATTCCGCGGTTTGCCGATTTCTTCCTCGAAAGCGGATTTGCCCGGTGCTTCGCTGACAAGGGCTGCATGAGCGATTACTTCAAAGGCATACCTGTGTGGCTGGTGACGGCGCCGTATTCCGGGCTGATGGGCGCGGGCGTGGCGCTGGAACAGGCTTGAGACCGCGTCGTCTTCATCGCGGGCAAGCCTTGCTCCTACAGGATTGGAGTCGTTCACAAAAATGGCGACCAACCCTATACCTGTAGGAGCCGAGCTTGCTCGCGATGGGGCCATGACAGACAACATAGATTTACGCACGATCAGGCATAATCCGCCCAATTCAAACAACAAGGACGCCGTCCCGTGAGCTCAGTCAACAAGTCGATATTGTTGGTCGATGACGATCAAGAGATACGCGAGTTGCTGGATACCTACCTGACTCGCGCCGGTTTCCAGGTCCGCACCACGCCCGATGGCGCCGGTTTTCGCCAGGCGTTGAACGAGGCGCCGAGCGATCTGGTGATCCTCGATGTGATGCTCCCGGACGAAGACGGCTTCAGCCTCTGCCGCTGGGTTCGTCAGCACCCGCGTCAGGCTCAGGTGCCGATCATCATGCTTACCGCCAGTTCCGACGAGGCCGACCGGGTCATTGGCCTGGAGCTCGGTGCTGACGATTACCTCGGCAAACCCTTCAGTCCTCGAGAATTGCAGGCGCGCATCAAAGCCCTGCTGCGCCGCGCGCAATTCGGTCAGGAACGCAACGGCGGCGAAGTGCTGGCTTTCGACGACTGGCGTCTGGACATGGTCAGCCACCGGCTGTTCCACACCGATGGCGAAGAAGTGATTCTTTCCGGCGCTGACTTCGCGTTGCTGAAACTGTTCCTCGATCACCCGCAGGAAATTCTCGACCGCGACACCATCGGCAACGCCACCCGTGGCCGCGATCTGATGCCGCTGGACCGCATCGTCGACATGGCGGTCAGCCGCTTGCGCCAACGCCTGCGTGATACGGAAAAACCTCCGCGATTGATCCGTACCGTGCGTGGCAGCGGCTACCAACTGGCCGCCAATGTGGTTGCCAGCAATGGCCACTGAGTTCCTGCGCAAGCTCGCCGACCGCGTGCCGGTGCCCCGTTCGCTGTTGGGCCGGATGTTGCTGCTGACGTTGCTGGCGGTGTTGTTTGCACAGACGTTGTCGAGCGTGATCTGGGTGTCGCAACTGCGTGCTACGCAGCTTCAAGGCTTGGTCACCAGTGCGCGCAGCCTGGCGCATTCGATGACGGCCAGCGTCAGTTACTTCCGCTCGTTGCCGGTCGCCTTCAGGCCATTGGTTTTGGACCAGCTGCGCAGCATGGGCGGCACCCGATTCGTGGTGACGCTCAACGACAAACCCTTGGGCATGGAAGTGCTGCCGATCACCCCGCGCAAGGAAGCCGTGCTCAAAGCGGTGGACGAAGTGCTGCGCCAGTCGCTGGGCCAGGACACCGACATTTCGGTGACTTTCGTCAGCCCCGACGACCTGCGGATTTTTAACGGCGGCTTGAAACTCGACGAATTGCCGCGCTCCTGGGCGCACTACGCCTTGACACTGGAGCCTGTGAACCCGCCCGTGCTGGTTACGCAAATCCAGATGGCGCCGGGCGAATGGCTGTACATCGCCTCGTTGTTGCCCGAGCCCTACACCAGTCTTGAAGAAAAAGGTCTGCCGGCGCAGCAGGTCTGGTTCATCATCCTCACCAGCGGCTTTTTGCTGTTGTTCATCGGCCTGCTGGTGCACTGGCAGAGCCGGCCGCTCAAGCGACTGGCGCGGGCTGCGCGGGATATGTCGCTGGGGGCGGAAGTGGAGCCGGTGGCCGAAGTGGGTGGCAGTGAAGTGGTCGAAGTGAGCCGGGCGTTCAACGCCATGCGCGAACGCATCAGCCGCTACCTGACCGAGCGCAGTCAGTTGTTCAGCGCGATTTCCCATGACCTGCGCACGCCGATTACCCGGCTGCGATTACGCGTGGAGTTGCTGGAAGACGAGCAGCTGCAAGCCAAGTTCGGTCGTGACCTGGATGAGCTGGAGCTACTGGTCAAAGGTGCTCTGCAATGTGTGAAAGACACCGACATTCACGAAAATATCGAGCCGGTGGACCTCAACCATGTGCTCGATTGCCTGGTGGAACCGTATCTGGCGCCCTCCGGCAATGGTCGCGTGACTCAGCAGGGGCGGGCATTGGCGGCGTACCCCGGCAAACCGCTGGCGCTTAAACGCTGCATTGGCAACCTGATCGACAATGCCCTCAAGTATGGGCAGAACGCGCACCTGCACATCGATGACGATGACAGCGCGTTCATCCTGCACGTCGATGACGAAGGGCCTGGTGTGCCGGAGCAACGGCTGGAGCAGGTGTTCGAACCGCACTTTCGGCTGGCCGGGCAGCAGCAGGGGTATGGGTTGGGGTTGGGGATTGCGCGAAACATTGCGCATAGCCATGGCGGGGAGGTCAGCCTGCAAAATCTGCGTGAGGGCGGGTTGCGGGTGACGTTGCAGTTGCCGCGCAGTGTTGAATAAATAGACCGCGTAATCGTTCATCGCGAGCAGGCTCGCTCCCACAGGTACGGCGCAATCCCTGTAGGAGCTGGCTTGCCAGCGAAGGCGTCATAAGCCTCAACACATCCTTAACAGCGAATGTCACAACTCAGTGACATAACTCGCCCCCTTCGTTACAAGCCCGTCATCGCCCGTTGTTTAGACTGCCCAAAGTCAAAACAACAAAAAAGGCACCCCATGGACACCTTCCAACCGGACTTCAGCAGTTGGCTGAATGCGCCTGCCCATCAGCAATGGCTCGCCGCTGAAGGTCTGCGCCTGCTGGCGTTTGCCAAGGCATCAAAACTTCCCGAAGGCTTCGGCAATCTGGATGAAAAAGGCCGTCTCCCGGCCAACGCCCACGCCGAAACCATGAACACCGCACGCATGACCCACAGTTTTGCCATGGCCCATATTCAGGGCTTGCCGGGGTTTGCCGAACTGGTGGATCACGGGGTCAAAGCGCTCAGTGGCCCGTTGCGCGATGCCGAGTCCGGTGGCTGGTTTGTCGTGGCCCATGCGCTGGATGACAACACCGGCAAAGCGGCGTATCTGCACGCCTTCGTTGCCCTGGCCGCCAGTTCTGCCGTGGTCGCCAAACGTCCCGGCGCACAAGCCTTGCTTGATGACGCGATCAACATCATCGATACGCATTTCTGGAGCGAGGAGGAGGGCGCGATGCGCGAATCCTTCAATCGCGACTGGAGCGAAGAAGAAGCCTACCGTGGCGCCAACAGCAATATGCACGCGACCGAAGCCTTCCTCGCGCTGGCCGATGTGACGCAAGACAACCGCTGGTTGTGCCGCGCTCAGCGCATTGTCGAGCGGGTGATCCATGGTCATGCGGCCGCCAACGATTACCTGGTGATCGAGCATTTCGACCGCGCCTGGCAACCGCTGCGCGACTACAACCTCGACAACCCGGCCGACGGTTTTCGCCCCTACGGCACCACGCCCGGTCACGGTTTTGAATGGGCGCGACTGTTGCTGCACCTCGAAGCGGCGCGGGTTCAGGCCGGGATGCTCACGCCGGGCTGGCTGGCCACCGACGCGCAAAAACTGTTCGACCACAACTGCCGTCACGGCTGGAATGTCGACGGCGCACCGGGGGTTGTCTACACCCTGGATTGGGCCAACCGCGCGGTGGTTCGCCATCGTTTGCACTGGACCCATTGCGAAGCCAGCGCCGCTGCCAGTGCGTTGCTTAAACGCACGGGCGACGAGCAATACGAGCGCTGGTATCGGCTGTTCTGGGAATTCTGTGACAGTCATTTCATCGACCGTTGCGACGGCAGTTGGCATCACGAGCTCGATCCGCAAAACCACCCGAGCGCCGACATCTGGGCTGGTAAACCTGACCTGTACCACGCCTGGCAAGCCGTACTGATCCCGCGATTGCCGTTGGCACCGAGCATGGCCACGGCCTTGGGGCAGTTGTCCCAGAGCGCTCCTGTGTAACCATGCAGTGACATTCAAGCGTCCCTTCGTTACCTGCGAGGGGATAACTCCTGTTTAAAATCCTATGCAGCGCAAGCACCAGACTTGCATGCATAACAACAAGAAAGGTACTTCTAGATGAATGCGATTTCTCGCCTCGCTACTGTCATTTCTCTCGCTTCCCTGTCTGCGCTCCCTCTCAGTGTGCTTGCCGCCGAAACCAAAGGTTCCGTGGAAGTCGTTCACTGGTGGACGTCGGGTGGTGAAAAAGCAGCGGTCGATGTGCTCAAGGCTCAAGTCGAAAAAGACGGCTTCACCTGGAAAGACGGCGCAGTCGCCGGCGGTGGTGGTTCTACAGCCATGACCGTGCTCAAAAGCCGCGCCGTAGCGGGTAACCCGCCGGGCGTCGCACAGATCAAAGGCCCGGACATCCAGGAGTGGGGCAGCACTGGCCTGCTCAGCACCGACGCGTTGAAAGACGTTTCCAAGTCGGAAAACTGGGATGGCCTGCTGTCGAAGAAAGTCTCCGATACCGTGAAGTACGAAGGTGACTACGTCGCCGTTCCGGTGAACATTCACCGTGTGAACTGGCTGTGGATCAACCCGGAAGTGTTCAAGAAAGCCGGGATCGAAAAAGCCCCGACCACCCTCGAAGAATTCTATGCCGCCGGCGACAAGCTCAAAGCCGCAGGCTTCATCGCGCTGGCCCACGGCGGTCAGCCTTGGCAGGACAGCACCGTGTTTGAAGACGTGGTGCTCTCGGTCATGGGCGCCGACGGTTACAAGAAAGCTCTGGTCGACCTGGATCAGAAAACCCTCTCCGGCCCGGAGATGACCAAGTCGTTCACCGAACTGAAAAAAATCACCGGCTACATGGACCCGAACCGCGCCGGTCGTGACTGGAACATCGCCGCTGCTGAAGTCATCAACGGCAAGGCCGGTATGCAGATGATGGGCGACTGGGCGAAAAGCGAATGGACTGCGGCGAAGAAAGTCGCGGGCAAGGACTACCAGTGTGTACCGTTCCCGGGTACCGAAAAAGCCTTCACCTACAACATCGACTCCCTGGCGGTGTTCAAGCTCAAAGCGGATCGCAAGGGTGACATCGCTGCCCAGCAAGACCTGGCCAAGGTCGCATTGGGCACTGACTTCCAGAAAGTCTTCAGCATGAACAAAGGGTCGATCCCGGTGCGTAACGACATGCTGAATGAAATGGACAAGCTCGGCTTCGACGAGTGCGCCCAGAAGTCGTCGAAGGACTTTGTTGCGGACGACAAGACTGGCGGCCTGCAACCGAGCATGGCGCACAACATGGCCACCTCCCTGGCCGTGCAAGGCGCGATCTTCGACGTGGTCACCAACTTCATGAACGACAAGGATGCTGACCCGGCCAAGGCCAGCGCCCAACTGGCATCGGCTGTCAAAGCGGCCCAGTAAAACCCTGGCCGCAGGCTTGTCTGCGGCCTGATTCGACGCGTTCCCCTGTAGGAGCCGGCTTGCCGGCGAAGGCGGTGTGCCTGACACACGGCGGTGCCTGAATCGCTGGCAAGCCAGCTCCTACAGGTGATTCTTCAATTCCTGACTGGATTATCCCGATGAGCTCTGTGGCGGTTTTCAGCAAAGCCTCACCGTTCGATGCGCTGCAACGCTGGTTACCCAAGTTGGTACTGGCGCCGAGCATGCTGATCGTGTTGGTTGGTTTTTACGGTTACATCATCTGGACATTCGTACTGTCCTTTACCAGTTCCAGCTTCATGCCAAGCTACAAGTGGGTCGGCCTGCAGCAGTACGCCCGCTTGCTGGACAACGATCGCTGGTGGGTCGCGAGCAAAAACCTCGCGGTCTTCGGTGGCATGTTCATCGGCATCAGCCTGGTGCTCGGCGTGTTCCTCGCCGTGCTGCTGGACCAACGCATTCGCAAGGAAGGCTTCATTCGCACCGTTTACCTGTACCCGATGGCGCTCTCGATGATCGTCACCGGTACGGCATGGAAATGGCTGCTCAACCCGGGCCTGGGCCTGGACAAGATGCTGCGTGACTGGGGCTGGGAAGGCTTCCGTCTCGACTGGCTGGTGGATCAGGATCGCGTGGTGTATTGCCTGGTGATCGCCGCCGTATGGCAAGCCTCCGGGTTTGTGATGGCGATGTTCCTGGCCGGCCTGCGGGGTGTCGATCAATCGATCATCCGTGCCGCGCAAGTCGACGGCGCGAATCTACCGACCATCTATATGAAGATCGTGCTGCCGAGCCTGCGCCCGGTGTTCTTCAGTGCCTTCATGATCCTCGCGCACATTGCGATCAAGAGCTTCGACCTGGTGGCGGCGATGACAGCCGGCGGTCCTGGCTACTCGTCCGACCTGCCGGCGATGTTCATGTATTCCTTCACCTTCAGCCGTGGCCAGATGGGCATTGGTTCGGCCAGCGCCATGATGATGCTCGGCGCGATCCTGGCGATTCTGGTGCCGTACCTGTACTCCGAATTGCGAGGCAAACGCCATGAGTAATCAACTTGGCAAACCGGCCTTGAGCTTCAGCCGTATCGCGATCTACGCAACGCTGTTGCTGGCGGCTGCGGTCTATTTGATCCCGTTGGTGGTGATGCTGCTGACCAGTTTCAAATCCCCGGAAGACATCCGCACCGGCAACCTGCTGAGCTGGCCGACCGTGATTGACGGTATCGGCTGGATCAAGGCTTGGGACGTCGTAGGCGGCTATTTCTGGAACTCGGTGAAAATCACCGTGCCGGCCGTTCTGATTTCCACCTTCATCGGTGCCATGAACGGTTATGTACTGTCGATGTGGCGCTTCCGTGGCTCGCAACTGTTCTTCGGCCTGCTGTTGTTCGGCTGCTTCCTGCCGTTCCAGACCGTGCTGCTGCCGGCCTCGTTCACCCTCGGCAAGTTAGGCCTGGCCAACACCACAACCGGTCTGGTGCTGGTGCACGTGGTCTACGGCCTGGCGTTCACCACGCTGTTCTTCCGCAACTACTACGTGAGCATCCCGGATGCACTGGTCAAGGCAGCACGCCTGGATGGCGCGGGCTTCTTCACGATTTTCTGGAAGATCCTGCTGCCGATGTCGATCCCGATCGTGATGGTCTGCCTGATCTGGCAGTTCACCCAGATCTGGAATGACTTCCTGTTCGGCGTGGTCTTCGCCAGTGGCGATGCCCAGCCAATTACCGTGGCCCTGAACAACCTGGTCAACACCAGCACCGGGGCCAAGGAATACAACGTTGATATGGCCGCCGCGATGATCGCCGGGCTGCCGACACTGCTGGTCTACATATTCGCTGGCAAGTATTTCCTGCGTGGGCTGACGTCCGGCGCGGTCAAGGGGTAGAAATATGGCAACTCTCGAATTACGCAACGTCAACAAGACCTACGGTGCCGGTTTGCCGGACACCCTGAAAAACATCGAACTGAAGATCAATGACGGTGAGTTCCTGATCCTGGTCGGTCCTTCGGGCTGTGGTAAGTCCACGCTGATGAACTGCATCGCCGGTCTGGAAAACATCAGCGGCGGCGCCATCCTGGTGGACGACGCTGACATCAGCGGCATGAGCCCGAAAGATCGCGACATCGCCATGGTGTTCCAGTCCTACGCGCTGTACCCGACCATGAGCGTGCGCGACAACATCGCTTTCGGTTTGAAGATCCGCAAAATGCCGACCGCCGAAATCGACGAAGAGGTCGCTCGTGTCGCCAAATTGCTGCAGATCGAACACCTGCTGAGCCGCAAGCCGGGCCAGCTCTCCGGTGGTCAGCAACAGCGCGTGGCCATGGGTCGTGCCCTGGCGCGTCGGCCGAAAATTTACCTGTTCGACGAACCTCTGTCCAACCTCGACGCCAAGCTGCGGGTCGAGATGCGCACCGAAATGAAACTGATGCACCAGCGTCTGAAAACCACCACGGTCTACGTGACCCACGACCAGATCGAAGCGATGACGCTGGGCGACAAAGTGGCGGTGATGAAGGACGGGATCATCCAGCAGTTCGGCACGCCGAAAGACATCTACAACAACCCGGCGAACCTGTTCGTGGCGAGCTTCATCGGTTCGCCGCCGATGAACTTCATCCCCCTGCGTTTGCAGCGCAAGGACGGTCGTCTGGTGGCACTGCTCGACAGCGGTCAGGCACGGTGTGAATTGCCGCTGGGCATGCAGGACGCCGGTCTCGAAGACCGCGAAGTGATTCTGGGCATGCGCCCTGAGCAAATCGTGTTGGCGAACGGCGAATCGAACGGATTGCCGACCATTCGCGCTGAAGTTCAGGTCACCGAGCCGACCGGTCCCGACACCCTGGTGTTCGTCAATCTCAACGAAACCAAAGTCTGCTGCCGTCTGGCGCCCGACGTCGCACCGGCCCCGGGCGAAACCCTGACCCTGCAATTCGATCCGTCGAAAGTGCTGCTGTTCGATGCCAAGACCGGGGAACGTCTTGGTGTAGCGGGTCAGCCTGTAGCCGAGACACACATCGCCAACGTAGCCCAATTCAAGGGCCGCTGAAGATCAAAACTGTAGGAGCCGGCTTGCTGGCGATGGCGGTCTGACATTCAACGTCGATGTTGACAGTCAGATTGCCATCGCCAGCAAGCCGGCTCCTACAGGGGGAAATCCGCGGCGGGTGGCCTGTTATCCGTCGCACCTGATGTCACCGCGTTAGAAAAAAGTTAATAACAATAAAACGAGGAAGTAGGGATGAAGAAGAACAACAACGCTCAGCTTATCTGCCAGTTGTCAGCAGTTGCAGCAATGATGCTGGCCGGTAGTGTGCATGCAGCTGACGCGTTCAGCGCCGATTCCGAATGGATGACCGGCGATTGGGGTGGCGAGCGGACCAAGCTGATCGAGCAAGGCATCGACATCAAAATGGACTACGTCGGTGAAGTCGGCAGCAACCTCCACGGCGGCTTCAACGACAACACAACGGCTCGTTACGCCGACCAGTTTGGCCTGGGGGCAGCGCTGGACCTGGAAAAACTGTTTGGTTGGGATAACACCCAAGCCAAGGTCCAGTTCACCAACCGTAATGGCGAGAACATCTCCAATGACCGTGTCGGCGACCCGCGTACCGGCACGTTGAGTTCCTCCCAGGAAGTCTTCGGCCGTGGCCATATGGTCCGTCTGACCCAATTGTGGATCAAGCACCAGTTCCTCGACAATAAACTGGACATCAAAGCCGGTTACTTCGGCGAAGGCGAAGACTTCAATACCTTCCCATGCGAGTTCCAGAACCTGGCGTTCTGCGGTTCCCAAGTGGGTAACTGGGCCACCAACATCTGGTTCAACTGGCCGGTAATGCAGGCTGCGGTCCGCGTGAAGTACAACATCTCGCCTGAGTTCTATGCGCAGATCGGTGCGTACAACCAGAACCCGTCGCAACTGGAACACGGTAACGGCTTCAAGCTGAGCGGCAGTGGCACCGCAGGGACCGTGTTGCCCGTCGAACTGGTCTGGTTGCCGAACCCTAACAACCTGCCGGGCGAATACCGTGTCGGTTACTACAAGAGCACGGCCGAGGCCAATGACGTCCTTAAAGACGCCAACGGTACTGATGCGGCAACGACCGGCCAACCCTATCGCGAACACAGCAGCAAGCACGGCTACTGGTTCGTTGCACAGCAACAACTCACCAGTCACAACGGTGACAAGTCTCGTGGTCTGAACATTGCGGCCAACGCCACTTTCCACGACAAGGAAACCAACATCGTCGACAACTACCAGTCGCTGATGTTTGTGTACAAGGGGCCGTTCGATGCGCGTCCAAAAGATGACATGGGCATCGGTTTCGCCCGTATCCATGTCAACGATGACGTGAAGAAAAACGAAGAAGCGATCAACGCTGCCAACGGTGTCACTGAATACGAAAACCCACTGTTCACGCCTCTGCAGACCACCGAGTACAACTACGAAATCAACTACGGCTTCCACGTTACCAACTGGCTGACCGTGCGTCCCAACCTGCAATACGTCACTCACCCGGGCGGTGTGGATGAGGTCGATAACGCGCTGGTGGCCGGCCTGAAAATTCAGTCGGTGTTCTAACGTTGTTGCGATAAGCTCCCCTCTATGTGCGCATATTTGCGGACAGCCCAGGCTGTCCGCTTTTTTTTGGGGTGGGCGCGCCCCCGGTGACAGATGATTTTCAGGACCGCGGCACATGCATGAGCATCCGCTACAACGCTTCTTCAAATCCTTGCGTGAACGTCCGGTGTTTGCGTGGGAGCGCTATCAGAAGCGCGACGTGTTGGTGATCGACCATCCGCTGTGTCAGGCGGTGTTCAGTCGCCAGGGCGCGCAGTTGCTGCACTTTCAACCAACGGGTCAAAAACCCTGGCTCTGGTGCGCGGCGAAGTGGCCGCAGGTCGGTGCGATTCGTGGCGGCGTGCCCGTGTGCTGGCCGTGGTACGGCCGTCATCCGAGCGAAAATGCCTGGCCTTCCCATGGTTGGGCACGGTTGATCGACTGGAAGCTGCTCGACAGCAGCCATGACGACGATGGCGTGCGATTGCACTGGCAACTCCAGCTGTGCGACTGGCAAGTGGACCTGCATGCCCACCTTGGCGAGCGCATGGATTTGCGCCTGAGCACCGAGCATCAGGACAGCCTGCCGTGCCAATTGAGTCAGGCGTTGCACGCCTATTGGCGTATCGGTGACGTGGGAGAGGTAGCGCTGTCTGGGCTGGAGGGCGCGCAGGGTTATGACCACTTGAGCCGCCAGATGTGTCAGCAGGAAGGTGAGTTGCGGGTCGATGGCGGGTGCCAGAGGGTGTTCCAGCACGACGGCGAATTGCAGCTCAAGGACCATGCCTGGCAGCGTGAGTTATGCATCGATACCGGTGATCAGGCGGACACGGTGGTATGGCATCCAGGCTCGCGGCCATTGTTGGGTGTGAGCTGGAATGAGATTTCAGAGTTTGTGTGTGTGGAGGCGGCCAGCGGCGGCACCGACAGCCTGAGCCTGGCGCCGGGGGAGAGGGCGCATTTGAGTTTGCAGGCGCGGGTTGGGATTTAGTTCAAAATTTATGGTGTTGCGGCTGACGCCTTCGCGGGCAAGCCCGCTCCTACATTTGGAATGCATTCCCCTGTAGGAGCGGCGGTGCGACGATTCGACTTGCCCGCGAAGAGGCCCTGTCAGTCAGCGGAGATGTCGAATTAGTTGAACTCATCCCCAATCGGATACCGGCTCGCATTCAGGCTCTCTTTGATCTTGCGCAAATGTGGCTGGAAATCCACACCGCGACGCAAGGTCATGCCGGTCGCCAGCACGTCCAGCACGGTCAGTTGGATGATGCGCGAGGTCATCGGCATGTAGATGTCGGTGTCTTCCGGCAGTGGAATGTTCAGGCTCAGCGTACTGGCCTTGGCCAATGGCGACCCCTCGGCCGTCAGGCCCAGTACCGATGCACCGTTTTCACGGGCGATGCGCGCCACTTCCACCAGTTCGCGGGTGCGGCCGGTGTAGGAAATGATCACGAACAGCTCGCCGGTGTGCGCCACCGACGCAATCATGCGTTGCATCAGTACATCGGCGTGGGCGGTGACGGCCAGATTGAAACGGAAGAATTTGTGCTGAGCATCCAGCGCCACCGGGGCCGAGGCGCCGAGGCCGAAGAAGTGGATCTGCCGGGCCTGAATCAACAGATCGACGGCGCGGCTGATCAGGTTCGGGTCCAGCGCCTGCAAGGCACTGTCCAGAGAGGCGATGGCGCTGCCGAAAATCTTTTTTGTATACGCTTCAGGATTGTCATCAGCCTCGACCGCACGGCTGACATACGCCGCGCCACTGGCCAGGCTTTGGGCCAACTGAAGTTTGAGTTCCGGGTAGCCGCTGACGCCGAATGAACGGCAGAAGCGGTTGACCGTCGGCTCGCTGACCTTTGAGGCCTGGGCGAGCGCAGCGATGCTGAACCGGGTGGCCTGCTGTGGGTTGAGCAGGATCACTTCGGCGACTTTACGTTCAGCCTTGTTCAGGTCTTCAAGGCGGTTCTGGATCTGTTCCAGTAAATTTCGCACGCGGTCCATATATGTTCCTTGGGTCAGCAGCGCAAATTAGAGTTCGGCTATGCCAAAAGGGCCTTGGATGCGGCCCCAAACGGTGGCCTATCCTACTGATGGCTCCGACCGACCACCACTCGGAATCTGTATTTTGCGAAAATGTTGTGGTTATTACTACATTTTCTCTTGAGCGATGCCTTGAAAAAAGGTATTTGTAGCTTAACTTGATAAAAGAACAAACATCATGCCTTCGATTACGGTTGAACCGTGCACCTTTGCCTTGTTCGGCGCCCTCGGCGATCTGGCCTTGCGCAAGCTGTTTCCTGCCCTCTATCAACTCGATGGCGCAGGCCTTCTGCACGAGGATACGCGCATTATCGCGCTGGCCCGGGAGCCCGGCACTGAGCAGCAGCACCTGGCATTTATTGCCTCGGAGTTGCGTCGTTATGTGGGTGCCAAAGAGCTGGACGAAGCGGTGGCCGAGCGCTTTCTGGCTCGACTGAGCTACCTGCACGTCGACTTTCTCAACGCTGACGATTACATCGCCCTGGCGGAAATGGCCGGCAGCGCTCAGCGTGTGATTGCCTACTTTGCGACACCGGCTGCCGTTTACGGCGCGATTTGCGAGAACCTGGCCAAGGTCGGTCTGACTGAAAACACCCGCGTGGTGCTGGAAAAACCCATCGGCTCGGACCTGGAATCCTCGCGCAAGGTCAACGACGCCGTGGCGCAGTTCTTCCCGGAAAACCGCACCTACCGTATCGACCATTACCTGGGCAAAGAGACGGTTCAAAACCTCATCGCGCTGCGTTTTGCCAATAGCCTGTTCGAAACCCAGTGGAACCAGAACTACATCTCCCACGTGGAAATCACTGTGGCCGAGAAGGTCGGGATCGAAGGCCGTTGGGGTTACTTCGACAAGGCCGGGCAGCTGCGGGACATGATCCAGAATCACCTGCTGCAACTGCTTTGCCTGATCGCCATGGACCCGCCGGCCGACCTGTCCGCCGACAGCATCCGCGACGAAAAAGTCAAAGTCCTCAAGGCGCTGGCGCCGATCAGCCCGGAAGGCCTGACCACTCAGGTGGTGCGTGGTCAGTACATCGCCGGCTACAGCGAAGGCAAGTCGGTCCCGGGTTACCTGGAAGAGCCGAACTCGAACACCCAGAGTGACACCGAAACCTTCGTCGCCTTGCGTGCCGATATCCGCAACTGGCGTTGGGCCGGTGTACCGTTTTACCTGCGGACCGGCAAGCGCATGCCGCAGAAACTGTCGCAGATCGTCATACACTTCAAGGAACCGTCGCATTACATCTTCGCTCCTGAGCAGCGTCTGCAAATCAGCAACAAGCTGATTATCCGCCTGCAACCGGACGAAGGCATTTCCTTGCGCGTGATGACGAAAGAACAAGGCCTGGACAAGGGCATGCAACTGCGCAGTGGTCCGTTGCAGCTGAACTTTTCCGACACGTATCGCAGCGCGCGGATTCCCGATGCCTACGAGCGGTTATTGCTGGAAGTGATGCGTGGCAATCAGAACCTGTTTGTCCGTAAAGATGAAATCGAAGCCGCGTGGAAGTGGTGTGACCAGTTGATCGCCGGGTGGAAAAAATCCGGTGATGCGCCCAAGCCGTACGCGGCCGGGTCCTGGGGGCCGATGAGCTCCATTGCTCTGATCACGCGGGATGGGAGGTCGTGGTATGGCGATATCTAAATTGAAACTGCCTCAGGGCGTCAGCGCCCATGGGTTCAAGAGCCCGGTGCTGCTGGCTGAAGCTTTGGCACTGACGGTCGCCAAGCAACTGAGCGATGCGATCGATACCCAAGGCACCGCCACGCTGGTGGTGTCCGGTGGTCGCAGTCCGGTGGCGTTTTTCCAGCATCTGGCCAAACAGGCGCTGGACTGGTCGAACGTGGTGGTCAGCCTGGCTGACGAGCGTTGGGTGCCGGTCGAACACGCCGACAGCAATGCCGGTTTGCTCAAGCGTTATCTGTTGCAAGGCCTGGCGGCGAAGGCGCAGTTTCTGAGTTTGTACAGCGCCAGCGCCAACCTTGAACAGGCTGCCGAGCAGGCCGACCGTTTGCTGTCCGAACTGCCGGTGATCGACGTGCTGGTGTTGGGCATGGGCGATGACGGCCATACCGCGTCGTTGTTCCCGAACAGCCCGAACCTGGCCGATGCCTTGAAAGCCGACGGTACACGTCGTTGCTACCCGATGCTGGCACCCACCGTGCCGCATCAGCGTTTGACCATGAGTCGTGCGCTGTTGGCCTCGGCCAAACACAAAGTTCTATCGATTTCCGGTCAGTCCAAACTGACCACCCTGAGTGCCGCATTGGCCGCCGACGATGTCGCCGCCATGCCGATTCGCGCGTTTTTGCAACCTACGTTAGAGATTTACTGGTGCCCATGAGCCAAGGAACAGCCGCTATGACATCCCCATCCCCGACCGTTTCCATGGCGGACAAAGTTGCCCTGATCGACAGCCTCTGCGCCAAGGCGCGGATTCTGCCGGTGATCACCATCGCTCGCGAACAGGACGTGCTGCCGCTGGCCGACGCCCTCGCCGCCGGTGGCCTGACCGCCCTGGAAGTGACCCTGCGTTCGCAGTTCGGCCTCAAGGCCATCCAGATCCTGCGCGAACAGCGCCCGGAACTGATGACCGGTGCCGGCACCGTGCTGGATCGCCACATGCTCGCCGCTGCCGAAGCGGCCGGCTCGCAGTTCATCGTCACGCCGGGCATCACCCGAGATTTGCTCGAAGCCAGCGTCAACAGCCCGATCCCGCTGTTGCCCGGCATCAGCAATGCCTCTGGCATCATGGAAGGCTATGGCCTGGGCTATCGCCGCTTCAAGCTGTTCCCGGCGGAAGTGAGCGGCGGCGTCGCCGCTATCAAGGCCCTGGGTGGTCCGTTCGGCGAAGTGAAATTCTGCCCGACGGGCGGCGTCGGCCCGGCCAACATCAAGAGCTACATGGCGTTGAAAAACGTGATGTGCGTGGGCGGTAGCTGGATGCTTGATCCCGAGTGGATCAAGAACGGCGACTGGGCCCGCATTCAGGAATGCACCGCCGAGGCATTGGCGCTGCTGGACTGATCAGCTTTACCTGACACTTCGTTGTGTGTTCTACGGCTTTACGGTGCACTTGGTCGGTGCACCGTTTTTTTTGCCCGCAAAAAAAACGGGTGGGAGCGAGCCGGCTCCGGGCGGCGTTCCGACGATAGCGGACTTTCATTCAACATTGATGTCGACTGACACACCGCAATCGCGAGCAGGCTCGCTCCCACAGGGGAAGATCAGGCGATACATAATTACCGCATCTCACCGCTCGCCCGACGTTAACCTGCGTTCATCTTATGGAAGAGAGAACGTCATGGACGACAACACCTCAGTTGCACCCTCACAACCGGTTTGCCTGCTGTCTCCCGAACAGATCGCCGGCCCGTATTTCCGTAACCCGAAACTGATCAGGCGCAACATCAGCGAAGGCGCCGATGGCGTTCCCTTGGTGTTGCGCCTGGCAATCGTCGATGCCATGACTGGGCAGCCTGTCACGGGTGCGCTGGTCGATATCTGGCATTGCAACGCGCGTGGCGCCTATTCGGGTTGGAGCAAGAACGATCCGGACAAGGAAGTCGATGTCGATGAAATCGGCTCGATCCCGCGCACCGACGACGACACTTACCTGCGCGGCGGGCAATTCACGGACAAGCAAGGTGTCGTGCGGTTTACCACGATCTATCCGGGGTTCTACGCCGGTCGCGCGCTGCACATTCACGTCGCTGTGCGCATCACGGCCGGCAACAATTATCTGGAAGAACGGCATGTTGCCTGGGTCGGTCAGCTTTACTTTCCGCAGGTGGCTTCGCGGTCGGTACTGAACACCCGTGAGTACAGCGGTCGAAAGGCCTTGGCGCTGACCAACGCTGAAGACGTTTACTACAAGCAGCACGGCGGCGAAGCCTCGACCTTAAGCGTTCACACCCTCGCTCGGGACTCGAATGCAGATGGTTTTTTCGGTTTCACCACCATCGGCATCGACACCTTCGCGGTGTCATCGCACCTCAAGCCCGAGGACTTCGACAAATTCACCGTGTGACCTCAGCGCAGTTCGGTCAGCGCCCGGGCCAGCAGTTCCATGTGCGCGGCGGTGGTAGTCAGGCCTGGTGTGATGCGAATGCACGGGCCACTCGCGGCGCCGCTGCGCATCACGGTAAACAGGTTGTAGTCGCTGAGCAGCCGCTCGACCATGGGCTGTTGATCGACCTGTCTCGTGAAGCGCATCGACGTGATGCCGCAATACAGGCGAGGATCATCCGGCGTCATGACTTCGATCCCCGGGAGTTCGCGTACCGCGCTCACCCACAAATTGCGCAAGTAGTTGAGCCGGGCACCCTTGGCGGTGGATCCGCCCATGACGCGATGTTCCTCAAACACCAGCGGCAAGGTCAGCAGAGCCGGAATATTAGGTGTGCTGTGCGGCGTGCGTGCGCGAATGTCGGTGACCGGGAAACTCGTCTCGCCCATGTCCGGGTCGATGTCGGCCAGGCGCTCGGGGGCAATGTAGATGAACCCCAGCGTCAGCGGCGCACCGATCCATTTGTGCAGGTTGTAGCCGGCGAAGGAGATACCCAATTCATCGAGATTGAAGTCGATTTGTCCCAACGCATGAGCGCCGTCGAGGATCACATCGATCCCGTGTTCTTTGGCCGCGGCGGCAATCGCCTGCACCGGCATGACCAGACCGGTGCGGTGGGTGACGTGAGTCAGGGCCATCAGTTTGAGCTTGGGGTAACGCACAAACGCTTCGCGATAGCTGGCCAGCAAACTGTCGAAAGTGGCGGGGTGCGCATGGTCGATTTCGATCACCTCGACGCCGCGATTGCGCGCCAGCCAACGTATCGCCCCTTTTACGGTGTCGTATTCCAGATCGCAGATCAGCACCTGATCGCCCGGCTGAAGACGGTTGTAGTTGCGGATCAACGATTGCAAGCCGTCCGAGGCGTTGCGGGTCAGGGCCACAGAGTCGGCAGGTACGCCCACCAGTTCGGCCAATTGCGCGGTGATCTTCAGCGTTTCGCCCTGTTCGAACCGCTGGCGCACATACACCGAGTTACTGCGGTTGATGAACTCGATGTGGCGTTGGTATTCCTCAACCACCGTTCGCGACATGCGCCCGAAGTAACCGTTCTCCAGATTGATCGGGCCGGGTTCGACAGCATAGCGATCGGCAAAGATCTGCCAGAACGTTTCATCACGGGTGCGGCGGGTGTTATCGGGCATGGGCTACTCGGTCAGGATCAATGGCGGGGGGCAGGTTTGCCATGTTTGGCGCGCAGGGGCTCAAGCAATTCCGACAAGCCGTTGTGATCGATTTCCTGCATCAGGGCCAACAAGCCACCCAGTTCGCCATGAGGAAATCCTTCCCGGGCGAACCAGTTCAGGTACTGACCGGGCAGGTCGGCAATGATCCGGCCTTTGTATTTGCCGAAGGGCATTTCGCGGGTGATCAGCAGTTCGAGTTTTTCAGGGTTCATCAGTCGGTCGTCTTGATTCAATCGGTCTGGAAAATACAGGCATTCTGCATGCAGGCCAATTGACAGATCATGCAAAAAAAACGGATACAGATTTCGATATTTTAGATAACTAGTTGAAATATAAAGAATAAATTATCAGTTCGAAGCTGGCATGCAGGGTGCAACAGTCATTACATCTTTCATCAACCCGCGAGGAATTGAAAAGTGGCCGACATGAATAAAGAAGCGATCTCTGTACTCAACGACCTGATTGAAACCAGCAAAGACGGTCAGGAAGGGTTCAAGACTTGCGCTGAAGACATCAAACACCCAGAACTCAAAACGCTGTTCGTTCAGCGTGCTGCCAACTGCGCCTCTGCCGCTTCCGAGCTGCAATCCGCCGTACGTTCGATGGGCGGTGATCCGCAAACGTCCACCAGTGTCACCGGCGACTTGCACCGTCGTTGGGTTGACGTTAAATCGATGTTCACCGGCAAGGACGAAGAGGCTGTGCTGAACGAAGCCGAACGCGGTGAAGACCATGCACTGAAGGCTTACCGAGAAGCCATGGAGAAAATCAACAAACACAACCTGGTGGGTATTCGTGATCTGGTTGAACGCCAATACCACGGCGTGCAACGCAATCATGATCAGGTAAAAGCCCTGCGCAACCAGGCTCGCGCACGCTCGTAAGTTTCACTGAAAAAACTGTGGGAGCGAGCCTGCTCGCGAAGTGGTCGTGTCGGCAACATCATCGTTGCCTGACACTGCGCATTCGCGAGCAGGCTCGCTCCCACAATGGTTTTGCCCGGTCGATTAGCCGATGCTGATTGCCGGCAATTTTGGCAACGTCACGGTCAGCTGCTTGCGCGGCGCCAGGATCTCCGCTTCGCCATCCACGACCAATTCATCACGCTGGTTAAACACGCGCGTGGCAATGCGCACACGAAACTTCGGCATTTTCTCGAGGATTTCCAGACGCACGGTCAAGGTGTCGCCAATCTTCACCGGCTTCTGAAAGCTCATTTGCTGGCCAATATAAATAGTTCCCGGCCCAGGCAGCTCACAGGCTACGGCGGCACTGATCAGTGCGCCACTGAACATGCCATGCGCGATGCGCTCCTTGAACATGGTGCCTGCCGCGAACTCGGCGTCCAGGTGTACCGGGTTGTGGTCGCCGGACATGGCGGCGAATAATTGAATGTCGCGCTCTTCGACGGTCTTGCTGTAGCTGGCGGTCTGGCCGACTTCGAGGGCTTCATAAGGGGTGTTGGTAACCTGGGTCATCAGTTTCAATTCCTGTCACGAATAAATAAATTCACAAAAAACTATTCCGACCGGGGGGGCCGGCGGTGGCTGAGCGCCTCGGCGATCCACTGCAACACGTCGTTGACCACTTCATCGCGATTGCTCTCGTTGAAGAGTTCATGCCGCGCTTGGGGGTAAATCGTCAGGTGCAGGTTCTGGCTACCTGCCGCGCGCAAGGCGTCGGCCAGATCTTTCAGACGTTTGCCTTCGCTCACCGGATCACATTCGCCACCAATCACCAGCAGCGGCAGGCCCGGATCGATCTGCGCGAGATTGGACGCTTTGCTGATTTGCTGCAACCCACCCAGCAAATCGATCCACATCTGGTTGGTGCAGCGAAAGCCGCAGAGCGGGTCGTTGGCGTACAAATCCACTTCTGCCGGGTCGCGACTGAGCCAGTCGAACCGGGTACGTGCCGGATTGAACTGTTTGTTGAATGAACCGAAGGACAGCCATTCGATCAGCGCACTGCGCCCCTTGGGCCCTTGGCGCAACTTTTCTAAACGGGCGATCTGTCGTGCCGCGCGATAGAGCGCCACGGGCTGGAAATTGGAGCCGCTGAGCACCGCGCCGTGCAGGCTGGCGCTGTGATGCAGCAAATAGGCCTGCGCGATGTAACTGCCCATGCTGTGACCGAGCAACACGATGGGCACGCCAGGATGCTGTTGGCCAATGTGTTGGTTGAGACAGGCCATGTCGCCGACGACTTTGCACCAGCCATCATCATCGGCGAAATGTCCGAGAGTACCGTTTTCGGCAGTTTTGCCATGTCCGCGCAAATCCGGTGCGTACACGCCGTAACCCTGCTCGCAGAATTTTTCGGCCAATCGGGCGTAACGAGCGCTGTGCTCAGCCATGCCATGGGCCAGCAGGATCACGGCTTTTAAGGGCGAGGCGGGCAGCCACTGATTGACGAAAAGGCGGCTGTGGTCCATCGCGGTCAGCCAGAACGTGGTGTGGATCATGGCGATTCCTTTGCATGGGGCTGCATGTGGCATGGGCGTGGTTGCATTGTATAGCGCATCCCGTGCTCGCCGTCTGATCAGGTCATGCCACGGCTGGAAGATTCACACGGTCAATGACGGCGTCGGCTGTATTTGCCTGAATCGCCATAACTGCTAGTGTCCGTGAAGCCCGCTTTTTTCAGAAGTGACAGAAAAGCGACCCGGATAGGCTCAGGTAAAGAGGACAAGAATAATGCAACCTGAATTCTGGAATGACAAACGCCCGGCCGGCGTGCCCCTGAACATAGACCTTGGGGCCTATAAGTCGGTGATTGAGGTGTTCGAGCGTTCCTGCAAGAAATTTGCTGACCGCCCGGCATTCAGCAACATGGGCGTGACCCTGACCTACGCCGAACTGGAACGCCAGAGCCTGGCATTCGCCGCTTACCTGCAAGCCCACACCGACCTGGTGCCGGGGGATCGCATTGCGGTGCAGATGCCCAACGTCCTGCATTATCCGATTGCCGTCTTCGGTGCCTTGCGCGCCGGGCTGATTGTGGTCAACACCAACCCGTTGTACACCGCGCGGGAGATGCGTCATCAATTCAAGGATTCCGGCGCCCGGGCACTGGTGTACCTGAACATGTTCGGGCAGAAAATCCAGGAAGTGCTGCCCGACACCGACATCCAGTACCTGATCGAAGCGAAAATGGGCGACTTGATGCCGACCGCCAAGGGTTGGCTGGTCAATACCATGGTCAGCAAGGTCAAAAAAATGGTCCCGGCGTATTCGTTGCCGCAGGCCATTTCGTTCAAGAACGCGCTGCGCATGGGGCGTGGCCTGGGGATCAAACCGCTGAAAGTCGGCCTCGACGACATCGCCGTTCTGCAATACACCGGCGGCACCACCGGTTTGGCCAAGGGCGCCATGCTGACCCACGGCAATCTCGTGGCGAACATGCAACAGGCGCGGGCGTGCCTGGGGCAGTT
Source organism: Pseudomonas sp. P4_C8 (assembly GCF_056401975.1). Lineage (NCBI taxonomy): Bacteria > Pseudomonadati > Pseudomonadota > Gammaproteobacteria > Pseudomonadales > Pseudomonadaceae > Pseudomonas > Pseudomonas sp. P4_C8. Next base: position 173,232 of record NZ_JBFUIH010000008.1, read on the forward strand.
CGGCGCTGACGGTCAGTCACTGCTGCGTGAAGGGCAGGAGGTGATGATCGCGCCGCTGCCGCTGTACCACATCTATGCCTTCACGGCGAACTGCATGTGCATGATGGTGACCGGCAACCACAACGTGCTGATCACCAATCCGCGAGACATTGGCGGCTTCATCAAGGAGCTGAAAAACTGGCGTTTCTCGGCGTTGCTGGGGCTCAACACGCTGTTCGTCGCGTTGATGGATCACCCGGACTTCAAGACCCTGGACTTCTCCAGTCTCAAGCTGACCAACTCCGGCGGCACAGCGTTGGTCAAGGCCACCGCCGAGCGCTGGCAGCAAATGACCGGTTGCCGCATCACCGAAGGTTACGGCCTGACCGAAACGTCACCGGTGGCATGCACCAACCCTTACGGCGACCAATCGCGCATTGGCACGGTCGGTCTGCCGGTGCCGGGCACCGCGCTGAAAGTGATCAACGATGAAGGCGTCGAGCAGCCGTTGGGTGAGCGTGGTGAACTGTGCATCAAAGGCCCTCAGATCATGAAGGGCTACTGGCAGAAACCCGAGGCCACCGCTGAAGTGCTGGATGCCGAGGGTTGGTTCAAGTCCGGTGACATCGCGGTGATCGACCCGGACGGTTTTGTGCGCATCGTCGATCGCAAGAAAGACATGATTATCGTCTCGGGTTTCAACGTGTACCCGAACGAGATCGAAGACGTGGTCATGGCTCATCCGAACGTCGCCAACTGCGCGGTCATCGGTGTGCCGGACGAGCGTTCGGGCGAGGCGGTGAAGTTGTTTGTGGTGGCCCGTGAAGCCGGGGTCAGCGTTGAAGAGCTGAAGGTTTTCTGCAAGGAAAACTTCACGGCGTACAAAGTGCCCAAGCACATCGTGTTGCGTGAGTCGTTGCCGATGACGCCGGTGGGCAAGATTCTGCGGCGGGAGTTGCGCGATATCGCGTAGGTGTTGCATGGCCGCGCTTCGCGCGGATCGCGGGCAAGCCTCGCTCCTACAGGTTTAATGTTGTCCACATAGAATGTGAACGACACGGAACCTGTAGGAGCAAGGCTTGCCCGCGATGCTTTTAAGGATCTGGAAATCCCTGGATTCAGGGGCTTTCACGTCGCTATAGAATCTTTGCTCTAAAATGACCGCCAGAAGTTCTTGAGTCATATTTGTGACCGTAGAGGCCGCTTTTGGCTCTGGTCGACCCTTGGCAAAGCTGCTACTCTCGGCGCGCTTTGTGACTTCTCGGCCTAGTAAAAAGCCAGACTCACCATTGAACAAACACCAATAATAATCGCATCAAATGCGGTGCTGAATTCGCGTTGCTGAGGAGTGGGCTTCCATGATCGAAGACTTTTGGAAGGATAAGTACCCAGCTGGGATCGCTGCCGAGATCAATCCAGACGAGTACCCGAATATTCAGGCAGTGTTGAAGCAATCCTGCCAACGCTTCGCCAACAAGCCGGCATTCAGCAACCTGGGCAAAACAATCACCTACGGTGAACTGTACGAATTGTCCGGTGCCTTTGCCGCTTACCTGCAACAGCATACCGACTTGCAGCCGGGCGATCGAATCGCCGTGCAATTGCCTAACGTGCTGCAGTACCCGGTTGCCGTCTTTGGCGCCATCCGCGCCGGTCTGATCGTGGTCAACACCAACCCGCTGTACACCGCGCGGGAAATGGAACACCAGTTCAACGACTCCGGTGCCAAAGCTCTGGTCTGCCTGGCGAACATGGCCCATCTGGCCGAGATCGTCGTGCCGAAAACCGGCGTCAAGCATGTGATCGTCACTGAAGTGGCCGACCTGTTGCCGCCACTCAAGCGTCTGTTGGTCAACAGTGTCATCAAGTACGTGAAGAAGATGGTCCCGGCGTATCACTTGCCCAAAGCCATCAAGTTCAACGACGTGTTGAGCAAGGGCCATGGCCAGCCAGTGGCTGAAGCCAACCCGGCCAGCAGCGATGTCGCTGTGCTGCAATACACCGGCGGCACCACCGGCGTGGCGAAAGGGGCGATGCTGACCCACCGCAACCTCGTGGCGAACATGCTGCAATGCAAGGCGCTGATGGGCTCCAACCTCAATGAAGGTTGCGAGATCCTGATCACGCCGCTGCCGCTGTACCACATCTATGCGTTCACCTTTCATTGCATGGCGATGATGCTGATCGGCAACCACAACATCCTGATCAGCAACCCGCGCGACCTGCCGGCGATGGTCAAGGAACTGTCGAAGTGGAAGTTCAGCGGTTTCGTCGGCCTCAACACCTTGTTTGTGGCCCTGTGCAATAACGAAGGTTTCCGCAAGCTGGACTTCTCGGCGCTGAAAATCACCCTGTCCGGTGGCATGGCCCTGCAACTGGCCGCCGCCGAACGCTGGAAAGCGGTCACCGGTTGCGCCATCTGCGAAGGTTACGGCATGACCGAAACCAGCCCGGTGGCCACCGTCAACCCGATCCAGAACATCCAGATCGGCACCATCGGTATCCCGGTTCCATCGACTCGCTGCAAAGTCATTGACGATGCCGGCGTGGAGCAGCCGCTGGGTGAAATCGGCGAACTGTGCGTGAAAGGCCCGCAGGTCATGAAGGGTTACTGGCAGCGCCAGGACGCCACCGATGAAATGCTCGACAGCGAAGGCTGGTTGAAGACCGGTGACATTGCGCTGATCCAGCCGGATGGCTACATGCGCATTGTCGATCGCAAGAAAGACATGATCCTGGTCTCCGGTTTCAACGTGTACCCGAACGAACTGGAAGACGTGCTCGCGACCCTGCCGGGCGTGCTGCAATGCGCGGCCATTGGCGTGCCGGACGAGAAATCGGGCGAGGCGATCAAGATCTTCATCGTTGCCAAACCCGGCGTGACGCTGACCAAAGAGCAAGTGATGGAGCACATGCGTGCGAACGTCACCGGCTACAAGGTGCCGCGAGCCGTCGAGTTCCGCGATGCGCTGCCGACCACCAACGTCGGCAAGATTCTGCGCCGAGAACTGCGCGATGAAGAACTGAAGAAAATCGCCGCGAAAAAGGTCGGCGCGTAACAAACAAAAGCCCCGCAGATGCGGGGCTTTTTGTTGGATGACAAGAAAAACTCAGGGGTTGTCAGACCGCTATCGCGAGCAGGCTCGCTCCCACATTGGTTTTGTGAGCGCCGCAGATCCCCTGTGGGAGCGAGCCTGCTCGCGAAGCTTTTGCTTTTGGCTTACAGACGGAACGGCGCGAAATTGACGTTGGTACCCGCCGGGCGCATGTCTTGCAGGTACGAGTCCTTGTCGGCACTCAGCTCCAGGCTCAATGCAGCCTTGCGCTTGCCTTCATTACGCACCACCAGACCTTCAAGCTTCTCGCGCAGGAACACGGTCGGCACTTTCAGGTGCAGCAGTTCGTCGGTGTCCGGCGTGTGCATCAGCAAGTGAACCCATTCGTACTGACCAACGGCCAGGCGCGCGACCGGGATATCGAACCACCAGATGTTGCGGTTGCGGTTCAATTCGGTGAAATGGCAGTTGTTGACGCCAAGCACGGCACCGCCAAGTTCCTGGTTTCTGCGGGCAATGGCCTGCTTTTTATCGAGTTTCATAACATTCCTACGGGATTGGATCTTCAGCGCCATGGCCTGAATACGTTGCGCATTCTCGGGGGTTGGTCGCTAAACATAAAGCCCAACCTGCCGAGATCGACAAAATGTGCGGTACAAAATAAATGAAACTCCGCGCAAACGCCTCCGGTCAATCCTTGTATTACGACTTTTCTCATTGAATTGTTCACAGGAGAAACACCATGAGCAGCACTGGCGATAAAGTAAAAGGCATCGACAACGCTTGATCTGGCCTTTGACGATGATCAGGAGCGGCCATCCACGGATGGCCGTTTTTGTGTCAGCCTGAACTTGAACACGGAAATTGTTTCAAAGTCGCCAAGTAGGCTACTTTGATGTAGAAAACGGCCCCTGAGTCGCCACGACTGACTCCCGATCTTGCGGCGAAAGGAGACGCTAATGATTTTCCCGGACATGAAAGGTCTGCCCCTGCACCGTGTGATGATGCGCACGGTCACCGAGTTCATCGACGATGAAATGTCGACCTATGCCTCGGCGCTGGCCTATCAGATGTTGTTCTCGTTGTTTCCCTTCATCCTTTTCCTGATTGCCCTGATCGGTTTCCTGCACCTGCCGGATTTTTTCTCCTGGCTGCGCCTGCAATCGGAATTGGTCTTGCCGCCCCAGGCGCTGGAACAGGTCAACCCGGTGATTGACCAGCTCCAGCAATCCAAGGGGGGGCTGCTCTCGGTGGGTATTGTGATTGCGCTGTATACCGCCTCCGCCGGTGTGCGGCTGATGATGAGCGCGATGAACGCAGCCTACGATGTGGTCGAAGGCCGGCCGGCGTGGAAGCGCTTCCCGCTGTCGATCATCTACACCGTCGGCATCGCCGGGATGCTGTTGATCGCCGCCGCGCTGATGGTGCTCGGCCCGCAGGTGATGGGCTGGATCGCCTCGCAAGTCGGCCTCGAAGACTTCATTGTGACCCTCTGGACCATCATGCGCTGGCCGGTGGTCGTGATTCTGTTGATGGTCGCGGTGGCGCTGATTTATTACGTGATGCCGGACGTCAAACAAGAGTTTCGTTTCATCACGCCGGGGTCGGTGCTGGCGGTGGTGGTGTGGATCCTCGCCTCCGTGGGCTTCGGTCTGTACGTCAAAACGTTTGCCGACTACAACGCCATGTATGGCAGTATCGGTGCGATCATCGTGCTGTTGCTGTACTTCTACATTTCCTCCGCGGTGTTGTTGCTCGGCGCGGAGATGAATGCGGTGATCGAACACATGTCGAGGGAGGGCAAGGACCCCGGCGAAAAGTACCCTGGCGAGCCCGGCCATGACCATCAAAAACACCACGTTTCGGGACTGGGGCGCGATCACTCGGTCCATCCCTCCACTGACGAAGTCATCAAATGATCCGTGAAATTCTGAAAATGGGTGATGAGCGCCTGCTGCGCATTGCCCCGCCGGTTCCGGCCGAGATGTTCGACAGCCCCGAGTTGTGGCAGTTGATCGACGACATGTTCCAGACCATGGAAAGCGTCGGTGGCGTTGGCCTGGCTGCGCCGCAGATCGATGTCGACCTGCAACTGGTGATCTTCGGTTTTGAGCACAGTGAGCGGTATCCGGACGCCGAAGCGGTGCCGCAAACCATTCTGATCAATCCGCTGATCACGCCGTTGAGCCCGACGCTGGAAGAGGGTTTTGAAGGTTGCTTGTCCGTGCCGGGCCTGCGCGGCGCCGTGGAACGTTACCAGCAGATTCGTTACGAAGGTGTCGACCCCAAGGGCCAGCCCATCGTGCGCATCGCTTCAGGGTTCCATGCGCGTGTGGTGCAGCATGAATGCGATCACCTGATCGGCCGCTTGTATCCGTCGCGGATTACCGACTTCAGCAAGTTCGGGTTTACCGAGGTCATGTTCCCCGATCTCGATCCCAACGCCGACGACTAAGCATCCACCGCCAAACCCTGTAGGAGTGAGCCTGCTCGCGATAGCGGTGTGTCAGACAAAAACTTCCCGACTGACACACCGCTATCGCGAGCAGCCTGATCTGGTCCAGTAATTTTGGACATTGTTTTCGGTTCTCACGCCGCCATCTTTTCTGCCGCTACCGGCGAGTGGTAACCGTTGTAGCTGTGGCGCCTTACATTGTTGTAGCGCGCCACATATCGGTTGATATCTACTCGGGCCTCATATTCCGAGTGGTAGCCCTCTTCAGGCACCCACTCGGACTTCAAGCTGCCAAAAAAACGCTCCATCGGGGCGTTATCCCAACATTGGCCTTTTCGACT